>JAJXWN010000083.1 GCA_021781595.1 bacterium
GCCGTAGGTTCCGAGCCACGTGAAGATATAGGTGGAAAAAGTGGCCAGGACGTACCACGGCTGCATCGCGAGGCTCAAGAGACCCGTGATCACCGCGCCGGTCGCGAAGGTGATGCGGCGCGGCCAGAGATTTTCGAAGGCACGCGCAGGTGCCATGACGTTGGCGCCGACGTTGATCGTCACCGACGAGAGGATGACGATCAGCCCGGCGACGATGACGACCGCCGGCGGGAACTTCACGATCAGCTCGACCGGGTTCCAAAGTGCCGTGCCGAAGAGCGTGACCGTCACCGACGTGACGGCGATGCCGACGAAGGAGAAGGCGGCCATCGCGAGCGGCATCGCGAGTACCTGGCCGAGTGCCTGTCCGCGCTGGGTGCGGGCGTAGCGCGTGTAATCCGGGATGTTGAGCGCCATCGTTGCCCAGAACGCGATTACGCCGACGACCGACGGATAGAAGGCCATCCAAAATGCGGCTCCGTGAATCGTTGCGGGCGCCGCGAGCATCGCACCGAATCCACCCACGCGCGTTATCGCCCAAACGAGCAGCGCGAGCGCGCCGAGGGCGAGGGCCGGTGCGGCGATCTGCGCGAGGCGCCCGATGGCTTGCGGGCCGCGCATCGCGATCGCGACGTTGATCGCCCAGAAGGCGAGGAAGGCGATCGCTACATGCGGTCCGATCCCGTTCCAGAACGGCAGCACCCGGGCGAATATCGCGTCGAGCGCCTGGCCGCCGAACCACGAGTTGATTCCGAACCAGCCGGCGGCGATCAGCGCGCGCGCCAGCGCCGGGACGTGCGCGCCCCGCGTGCCGAACCAGAGCCGCGCGAAGACCGGGTAGGGGATTCCGTACTTCGCGCCGGCATGCGAGACCAGCAAGATCGCGCCCATTACGACTACACTGCCGGTCAAGATCGTCAGCACCGACTCCCACCAGTTCATGCCGAGGGCGATCATGCCGCTGGCCAGCGCGTAGGTGGGCAGGCAGATGCACATGCCGACCCAGAGCGAGGCGAACTTGCCGCCCGGCCACGAATGCTCGGCAAGCGAGCAAGGGCGTAAATCGTCGTTCCACATCGAGTGGTTCGCGACGGCGCGCTGCTCGGCTTCGTCGGTCAGTACCACGGCGTCGCCGACGCGGACTTGACTCGGCGCGGTCACTAGATCGCTACCAGGTCGCCGTAGGTTTCGGGGCGGCGGTCGCGATAGAACTGCCAGGTGTTGCGGACTTCCGCTATCAGGTCGCGATCCATCACGCCGATGACGACCTCGTCCTTATCGCGGCTGCCCATCGCGACGAACTCGCCGCGCGGATTAACGAGATACGATTGCCCGTAGAACTCCCCCATATTCCACGGCGGCTCGATGCCGACGCGATTGATTGCGCCCACATAGTACCCGTTGGCGACCGCATGCGCCGGCTGCTCGAGCTTCCACAGGTATTCGGAGAGCCCGGCGACCGTGGCGGACGGATTGAAGACGATCTCGGCGCCGTGCAGGCCGAGCATGCGCGCGCCTTCGGGAAAGTGGCGGTCGTAGCAGATGTAGACGCCGATCTTCGCAAACGCCGTATCGAAGACCGGGTAGCCGAGGTTGCCGGGCCGGAAGTAGTACTTCTCCCAAAAACCGCAGCCCGCCGGACCGGCTTGCACCTGCGGGAGATGGTGTTTGCGGTACTTTCCCATATAGGAGCCGCCGGCATCGATGACGGCTGCGGTGTTGTAGTAGACGCCGGCAAACTCTTCCTCGTACATCGGCACGACGAGCGCGATCCCCAGCTCCCGCGCGAGATCCTGCATGAGCTTCGTCGTGGGACCGTCGGGGATGCGTTCGGTTGCCGCATACCATTTCGGCGTCTGTTCGGTGCAAAAATACGGGCCGTAGAAGATCTCCTGCAGGCAGACGATCTGCGCGCCCCGCCGCTTGGCCTCGCGAATGAGACGCACGTGCTTCTCGATCGCTGCTCTCTTGTGCGCCTCGACCGGCTCGCCGCCGTCGAGGTCGTGATGCGCCTGAATTAGTCCGATGGTAACTTTAGAATCCAAAACGAGTACCTCGCATTTGTTGTGTTATACCTGTAGCGGGTAGAAACGGGCGCTCTTTTGAAAGCGGCCGTAGCCTTTCTCGCCGATGAAGGTGGCGCCGTCGGCGATCTTGCGCCCGCGCGAGAAGACGTAGCGCGGACTGCCTTTGACGGTCATGCCTTCGAAGACGCTGTTGTCGACGTTCATGTGGTGGGTCTTGGCCGAGATCGTGCGGGCTGCCGCGGGATCCCAGACGAGGATGTCTGCGTCGCTTCCGACGGCTATCGTGCCCTTGCGTGGGAAGAGCCCGAAGAACTTGGCCGGGTTGGTCGAGCCGAGCGCGACGAAGTTGTTCAGCCCCAGGACGCCGCGATTGACGCCCACCTCGTAGAGAATCGAGAGGCGATCTTCGATCGTTGGGGCGCCGTTGGGGATCTTCGAGAAATCGTGCCTGCCGAGCTCCTTTTGCCCGCAGAGGTTGAAGGAGCAGTGATCCGACCCAAAGGAGTGCAGCTCCATATTTTGGAGTTTGCGCAGCAGCACGTCCTGATTCCACTTGTCGCGAATCGGCGGTGAGAGCACGTACTTCGCGCCTTCGAAATCCGGGCGCTCGTAGTCGGTGAAGTCGCAGACGAGATACTGCGGGCAGGTTTCGCCGTAGACGGCTAGGCCGCGCTTGCGCCCTTCACCGATGGCATCGGCCGCCATCGCACTCGAAACGTGCACGACGTAGAGCGGCGCGCCGGCGATCTCCGCCAGGCGGATCGCCCGGTGGGTCGCCTCTCCTTCGCACTCGACCGGCCGCGTCAGCGCGTGCCACTTGGGATCGGTCTTACCGGCCGCGAGGGCCTGTTTGGTCGTAACTTCGATGACGTCGCCGTTCTCGGCGTGTACTTGCACGAGCCCGCCGGCCTTGGCGCAGGTCTGCAGCGTCTTGAAGATCGTCTCGTCGTCGACTTGCAGCACGTCCTTGTAGGCCATGAAGACCTTGAACGAGTTGACCCCTTGCTCGCCGACGATCTTGGGGATCTCCGCCATCGTTTCGTCGCGGCCGTCGGCGATCGTGAGATGAAAACCGTAATCGATGCAGGCGCGGCCTGCCGCTTTCTCATGCCAGATATTCAACGCGTCGTGTAGGGAGCCACCGCGTGAGTGCAGCGCAAAGTCGACGATCGTGGTCGTGCCGCCCAGCGCTGCGGCGCGCGTTCCCGTTTCGAAATCGTCGGCCGTAACGGTGCCGCCAAAGGGCATGTCGAGATGCGTGTGCGGGTCGATGCCGCCGGGGAAGACGTAGGCGTCGCCGGCGTCGACGATCTCGTGCGCTCCATCGGCGACATGGCTCCCGATCGCGGCGATGCTCTCCCCCTCGATCAACACGTCGGCCCGATAGGTGTCGGTTGCCGTGACGACGGTTCCACCGCGTACGATCGTTCCCATTATCCCACCCCTCCCATGGCTGCAGCGCGTTCCTTCCAAGATTGTGCCGGGCGGCCGTTGTCGACGCGGACCATCTCGATGCACTCGTCGACCGGGCAGACCATCGAACAGAGATTGCAGCCGACGCAATGCCCCTCGTCGACCACCAGGTTCGTAGAACCGCCGGGTTGGCGGACCCGGTCGATGCACTGATGCGCCGCATCTTCACAGGCGATGTAACATTTGTTGCAATGGATGCAGGCTGCCTGATCGATATGCGCGACGATTTTGTAGTTGAGGTTCAAATTATTCCAGGTCGTGATCCGGTTGGCGGACCCGCCCACGATCTCGGCGACGCTCTGAATGCCGCGCGCGTCGAGATAGCGGTTCAAGCCGTCGGCCAGCTCTTCGACGATACGAAAGCCGTGATGCATGACCGCCGTGCAGACCTGGACGTTGCTCGCGCCGAGCAGCAGAAACTCGACCACGTCCTGCCACGTCTCGACGCCGCCGATCCCGGAGATCGGGATACCGACTTCCGGGTCGCGCGCGCAATCGTTCACCATATTGAGCGCGATGGGCTTCACGGCGGGTCCGCAGTAGCCGCCGTGACTGCTCTTGCCGTCGACGTGTGGAATGGGGTTCCAGGTGTCGACGTCGACGCCCATGATGCTGTTGATCGTGTTGATCATGCTGACGGCATGTGCGCCGCCGCGTGCCGCGGCGCGCGCCGGGAAGCGAATATCGGTGACGTTGGGCGTCAGCTTGACGACGACCGGCACGCGCGAAGCTTCGACGACCCACTCCGTGACGCGCGCGATGAGATCGGGGTGCTGGCCGACGGCCGCACCCATGCCGCGTTCGCTCATGCCGTGCGGGCAGCCGAAGTTCAGTTCGAAGCCGTCGATGTCGATCTCTTGCACGCGCTTGACGAGTTCGCGCCAGGCGTCGCGTTCGCAGACCTCCATCAACGATGCGACGATCGCGCGGTCGGGAAAGGCTCGCTTGCACTTGGCGATCTCGCTAAGATTTTCGTCGAGCGGCCGGTCGGTGATGAGCTCGATATTGTTCATCGCGACCATCTTGTTCTGCTTGTAGTTCATGCCAGCGAAACGCGAGGTGACGTTGACGATCGGCGTGCCGAGCGTCTTCCAAACGACGCCGCCCCAACCGGCTTCGAACGCGCGCATCACTTGATAGCCGCTATTGGTCGGAGGGGCGGAAGCCAGCCAAAATGGATTGGGGCTCGCGATGCCTGCGAGGTTGCTGCGTAGATCGGCCATGAGTTATGCTCCCCGGCGCAGATAGGTATCGATGCTGCGGGCCGCGCACTTGCCCTGTTCCGCTGCTTCGACGACCATCGCTTCGCGCGTGCCCTTTGCGAAGATGCAGTCGCCCGCGGCATAGACGCCCGGGCGCGTCGTCTGCAAGTTCTCGTCGACGCGGACTACGCCTCCGTCGTGCGCGATGCCGAGGCGGTCGAACGTTTCGACGAGCCGGCTCTGCCCGATCGCGCGGACGACGGTGTCGATTGGCTCGACGAACTCCGTACCGGAGACTGGGACGGCGACCTCGCCGCCTTCGGACGTATCCAGGCGCGTCCGCACGAACTCGATCGCTCTTACGTGCCCGCCTTCGCCCACGATGCGCGTCGGGGCGCAGAAGAAGCGGAACTCGATGCCTTCTTGTTTGGCGAAGTCGTACTCGAACCCGTAGGCGCTCATCTGTCTCTCGCCACGCCGGTAATACATGGTCACGCGTGCTTCGCCTCCGCCGGCGCCTGCCTGTCGAGCGATTCGGCGGCTGCAGGTCAGCGCGTCGATCGCGGTGTTACCGGCGCCGATCACGGCGATTCGCGAGCCGAGAGCGCCGATGTCGCGGCCGAGCTTCACCCGCTCGATGAACTCGAGCGCATCCCAGACGCCCGCGAGTTCTTCGCCGGGAATGCCGAGATGCGGCACGCCGCCCATGCCGCAGGCGAGCACGATTGCATCGTACTCTGCGAGCAGTGCATCCATGGCGACATCGCGTCCGACGCGTACGTTCGCGCGAACCTCAGCGCCGAGCTCGACGACCTGCTCAGCCTCCCAGAGGGCGGTTTCGATGGGGAGGCGGAACGGCACGATGCCGTAGGTGTTGAGCCCCCCGAGCATCTCGCGCGCCTCGAAGATCGTGACGGCATGCCCCATGCGGCGCAGATCGCGCGCGGCCGAGAGGCCGGCCGGACCGCCGCCGACGATCGCAACGGTGTGCCCGGTCGGTGCGCCGGCTTCGAAGAGGCGCGTGCCGTCGCGCATCGCGGCATCGACGGCGTAGCGTTGCAGGTCGCCGATACGAATTGGCGCGCCGTCCTTCTTGTAGACGCACGCGCCCTCGCAGAGTTGATCCGTCGGGCAGACCCGGGCGCAGCTCGCGCCCATCGGGTTCGCGTCCATGATGACGTGCGCGCTTCCTGTGAGGTTGCCGGCGGCGATCTTCGCAATGAAGGAGGCGACGTCGATATGCGTGGGGCATGCGTTCATGCACGGCGCATCGTAGCAGTAGAGGCAGCGGTTGGCCTCGAGCTTGACTTCGAGATGCGTGAGCGGTCGGTGAAACGGTTCGCCGAGCGACGGGACGGGGGCGGCCATAGATTTTAACCTACTTATGCGTTGGAAAACCGAGATTCATCCCGGCGTTGGAATCGTGCCAGCGGCTGGTGACGACTTTCCCGCGCGTATAGAAACGGAAGCCATCTTCACCGTAGATGTGCAGGTCGCCGAAGAGCGACTGCTTCCAGCCGCCGAAGCTGTAGTAGCCGACCGGAACGGGGATCGGGACGTTGATGCCGACCATGCCGGCCTCGACCTCGTTCTGGAAACGGCGTGCGGCGGCGCCGCTACGCGTGAAAATCGCGGTACCGTTGCCGTAGGGATTGCGCCGTAAGATCTCGAGGGCTTGGTCGAGCGAGGAGGCGCGCAGGTTTACGAGCACCGGTCCGAAGATCTCGTCGGTGTAGATCGACATCTCCTGGGTTACGCGGTCGAAGAGCGTCGGGCCGACGAAGAAACCGGACTCGCAGCCCGGCACGGAGATCGAACGGCCGTCGATGGCGAGGGCCGCTCCCGCGCGAACGCCCTGTTCGATGTAATCGCGGATGCGGTCGCGGGCGGCCGCCGTGACGACCGGGCCCATATCGCTTGCCGGATCGTTGCCCGGACCGACGCGCAACGTCGCGACGCGCGCGCGGATGGCCTCCACGAGCGGCTCTGCGGCTTCTCCGACGGCCACCGATGCGGAGATCGCCATGCAGCGCTGTCCGGCCGAGCCATAGGCCGCAGAGACCAGCGCGTCAGCGGCTGCGCCGATATCGGCGTCGGGCATCACGACCATGTGGTTCTTCGCGCCCCCGAGGGCCTGCACGCGTTTACCGCGCGCGGCCGCGGTCTGGTAGACGTAGCGTGCGATCGGCGTGGAGCCGACGAAACTCACCGCGGCGACGTCGGGATGAGCGAGCAGGGCGTCGACGGCGCTCTTGTCGCCGTGCACCACGTTGAAGACGCCGTTCGGCAAGCCGGCCTTTGAGAAGAGTTCGGCCAGCAGCAGCGCGGCCGAGGGGTCGCGCTCCGAGGGTTTGAGGACGAAGGTGTTGCCCGCCGCGATGGCGATCGCGAACATCCAAACCGGCACCATCATCGGAAAGTTGAACGGCGTGATCCCCACGCAAACGCCCAGCGGCTGACGGATCGAGTAGGTGTCGATGCTCGTGGAGACGTTCTCGCTGAACTGCCCCTTGAGTGTCAGCGGAAGGGCACATGCGAAGTCTATCACCTCGATGGCACGCGCAAGCTCGCCTTCGGCGTCGCTAACTACCTTGCCATGCTCGCTCGACACCAGCGCCGCGAACTGCGAGACGTGGTCCTTGACCAGGCCGCGGAATGCGAAGAAGATCTCGGCGCGTTTGCCGAGCGGCAGGCGACTCCACGCCGGGTAGGCGGCCTTGGCGGCTCGCACCGCGCTATCGATGGCCGCGGCGTCGGCAAAGGCCACGCGCGCCTGCACTTCGCCTCGAGCCGGATCGTAGACATCGCCGCACCGCGGCGCGTCCAGCCCGGCGAGACTGCCGTCGATGTAGTGTCCGATGACCCTGAGACGCGTTGAGGTTTCCATAAGAATACGGATACTTCGCAGCAGCCGTGCGTCTCTCCCGGTAGAAGCGGGTGGATTTGCTGCGATCGTCCAACAAGGCCGCTCGTGGATTCCGAGATTGCTCGCAGGCTGGCTGCATACGACCGCACACAGTTGACACTCTGCTCGATCGGCAGTCATTCCGCGCTCGACGTGGCATCCGGGGCCCGAGCTGCCGGACTGCGCAATCTGGTCGTGACGGCCGCCGGCCGGCAGCGGACCTACGCCCGTTATTACGCGCGAGCGCGGGAACCCGCGCGCGGCTGCGTCGACGCAACGCTGGAACTGAGAGCGTTTTCAGATCTGCTCGACGACGCCGTGCAGCGGCGGCTGCTCGCGAGTAACGTCATCTTCATTGCGAACCGTTCCTTCGAGGTTTACCTGCACCAGAGATTCAGTTACGACGAGATCGAGCGTGGAATGCGCGTGCCGATGTTCGGAAACCGCCGGCTCTTACGCGCCGAAGAACGCGACGAGGCGAACAACCAATATGCCCTCTTGCGCGCAGCCGGCATCCGGCACCCACGGCAGTTCGGTTCCCCCGGCGAGATCGATCGCTTGGCGATCGTCAAAGCGCCGCATGCGAAGGTGAGTTTCGAGCGAGCGTTCTTTCTGTGCTCGAACCCGCGCGAGTACGCGGAGACCGCTGCGCGATTGATCGCCGCAGGCATGCTGACGCCCGAAGGGCTAGCCGCGGCCGTCATCGAGGAGTACGCGCTCGGGCCGTCGGTCAATCTGAATTTTTTCTACTCGCCGATTCTCGGAGAACTGGAGTTATGCGGCACGGATACGCGTCGCCAAACCAACCTCGAGGGTTTCCGGAACGTGCCGCCCGCGGCGCTGGATATGCTGCGCGACGTTCCGATGCGCCTCGAAGAGGCTGGGCATATCGCGACGACGCTCACCGAGTCTATGCTGGAGAAGGCTTTCGAGATGGGAGAGCGCTTCGTCGCAGCCGCTCGCGCGGCGAATCCGCCGGGGGTCATCGGTCCGTTCGCCCTGCAGTGCGTCGTCGTCGCGGGACCGCCGAAAGAGTTCGTCTGCTACGACGTATCCTTGCGGATCCCGGGTTCGCCCGGCACGCGCTAT
>JAJXWN010000084.1 GCA_021781595.1 bacterium
GTTGTTGTTGCCATTGTTCGCGACGAAGAGATTGCCGGAGGAGTCGAACGCCACACCCCAGGGAGATTTCACGGAGTTCGAGACGGTGGCCGTCGGCGCGCCGGTGTAGGGCGGCGCGTACTCCGTCACCGTGTTGCTGCTACCCTCGTTAGCGACGAAGAGATTGCCGGAGGAGTCGAATGCTAGACCAGCGGGAGAGGTCACGGAGTTCGAGATGGTCGCCACCGGCGCGCCGCCGGTGTAGGGCAACGCGTACTCCGTCACCGTGCTGCTGCCATAGTTCGCAACGAAGAGCCACTGCTCGTACTTCATGTCGACCGTTACGGTCACTGGGGCGCAGTTGGCGCCGGTTTGCGTACAGCCGTCGGTTGCCTGACCGGCGAAAGTCGGCGTCACGGTGAACGACGCGGTGGCGCTCGCGAACGTCGCCGGCGGCGTTACCGTGAACGAGTTCGGCGCCGATGCGCTCGTCGTCGAAGGTGCGGTCGTCACGCCGGAAAGCGAGCCCGACGGCGTGCCGATGCCGAACAGCGGCGCACCGGCGCCGACGATGATGTTGCCGTCGGCGTCGAGCGACTCGGCGATGAACTTGTGCGCTCCTTGGCCGATGATGTCGTAGCCGCCACTACCGTTCGCGGAGCTGTTCGAGTCCGCCGAAACGACGAGCGTCGTTACCGGAACGCCCGAGAGGGAGATGTTGATGGTACTGCTCTGCCCGGCGGTAATGGTGAACGCGATCGCCTGCGCCGCGGAGAGGACGTTGCCGGTCGCCGTGTTGGTTCCGGAGGTATAGCCGTCGTAGGTCGTCAGGGTCGCGGTGTAGCTACCGGCCTGAAGCCCCGGAACCGTCAGCGTGCAGATCGTCGAGGCGAGGGTACTGGTGCAGCCACTGCTGTTCACGGTGAGGCCGGCCGTCTCGTTGACGGTCGTCGGGCCAGAGATCGCGATTACGATCGACTGCGTCGCGGTCGAGAGATACTGCGGCCGCACCCCCTTCGTCCGTACGCTCGTGGCCGAGCGGGATGCCGCCGACGGGCTCTGCCGCGGAACGTTCATGACGAAGACCGCCGTGCCGGTGCCTCTCCCGTTCGTTGTTGGGCTCGCCGGCAGCATCGAGGAGCCGTGCGATCCTCCGGCGCAGCCTGCGAGCAACGCAGCGGCGACCAGTACGCCGAGAAACCGAAGCCCATGCGAAGTCATATCCTGTTCTCCTTTGTTACTGAATGCCGACGCTCGTGCTCGTGACCGTCACGCCCACGGTCACCCGCTGACCGTTGCCGCCCGTGATGGTGACCTGACAGGCGCCGACGCCGGTGGGCGTGACCTCGTAGACCGCAGCGCCGCCAGCGTTGCTCGTCACGCTAACCGTAGCGACTCCCATGCAATTGTCGCTCTCGCCGTATGCGCCGGTAAAGTTCGACTGCGAGACGTTGAGGTTTTGGAAGTAGCTCGCGCCGATTGCGAGGAAGCTCAATGACGACGGGCTGACGGTGACGCCGCCACCGCCGGCGTTCGGCGCCACGGTGATAGTCAGGACCGCCGACTCGTTTGCGGTGCCGGTGAAGGTCGCGGTGCAGCCGCCCGCACCGATCGGCGTGACCGAGTATGTGGCGGTGCCCAGAGCGACGCGGCTCGTCTGCGCGATCGTCGCAACACCCTTGCAGGTGTCGCTCTCCGTGTAGACGGTCGTGAGCGTCGATTGCCAGACGGTCACGGGCTGCGCGGCGCTCGCGCCGAGCGCCGTGAAGTTCATGGTGTTTGTCGAGAGCCTAACGGCTTGTGGGGGCGGCGGTGGTATGGCACCGCCGCCAGCGCAACCGAAGAGCAGCGCCGCGAGCGCCGAGGCGATCGCGGCCACCAGAAACCGACGCATTAGTGTACGATGACGCTCGTATAGGTGTATGACGCGTTCGCGGTTACGGTCTGCGCCAAACTTGCGCTATCCTCGAACGAGACGCTGCACGTTCCCGGGTTGTTGCCGGTGTTTGCCGTCAGCGTCCAGGCCGGCGTACTGCCCGAGAGCGTCAAGCCGGCGGTCCCGCCGGTGCAGGTGTTCGCAGATTGGGTGAATGCCTGGTTGTAGGGGGCGTCCGTCCAGCCCGGCTCCGAGGGCACGAGCGTCGCGGTGTCGCCGCCGGTAACCAACGAGACCGACGCCGGCGTGCTGGCCGTTCCGTTCGAGCACAGGTCCGACGCGTTCGTGCAGGTTGCGGTGAGTACGGGAGCACCGAGAACCGCCGGCTCCGAGACGGAGGTGCTGTTCGTCACCTGGATCGAGGCGCTGTCGTTCACGTAGAAGGTCGTCGCCGGAACGGAGAGCCCACCGTACGCGACGGTGACGACGTTCGAGGACGCCGAACTTGCGGGTGCGGTCCCGCTGCCTCCGGTGAAGGAGAGCGCGTACGACTGGCTCGTCGTCGTAAACGGCGCGCTGTTCGGGAGATTGTCGGAGAGACTGAACGTAACCGGCGAGCCTGCGGAGGTTTCGTAGCTTCCCGGCCCGATGATGGTGGCAGCGCTGGGGTCCTTGACCGTAAGGACGATGGTGCCGCTGCTGCTACTGTTGGCCGTGAAGCTCGGTGTGGCACTCCACGCTACCGAGTACGAGCCGACAACGGGGTTGAGCGTGTACGGTCCGAGATTGTTCGCTACGCCTGCCGCGATCGTGATGCCGGTCTCTGCGTCCAGGGAGAGCGGCGTTCCCGTTTCGTTCGTCGTGGAGTATAGCGCGAACGCCCACGTCTCGCCGGTGCCCACAGGCGCGGCCACGGTGATCGTGCACTGCGTCGCGGAGCCGGTGCCGGTGCACCCGGGCGACGTATTCGTTAGGCTGAAGTCCTGCGGCGTGCCGCCATCGATCGCGATCGACATCGATTGCGTGTTCGTCGAGATGTAGTCCGGGCGAACGCTCGCGGTGCCGCGTCTGTTCGACGAACTGGTGCCGGTGCCGCTGCGGCGTGGTATCGTAATCGTCAGCGTCGCGTTCGCCTTCCCGTGGTCGGTGATGCCGGTCGGGGGCATCGTGCCGCCCGGGTTAGCGCCTCCCGAACACGCAACGAGTACGAGCATGAAAGTGCCGGCCAAGAGAAGGTGCCCACGCTGGTTCGCGTTCATGCTGTATCTCCTTCGAACATCCAAGCATCGTTATAGAGAGAGTCACCTTACACGGTGGCTCGGCGTTCTCGTCTCGCGGGCCAAAGAGTCGAGATGCCCGGGGTAGAGAGCACGTACGAGCAGATTAGCAGCTCGAGCGTCCGATTATCGTCCGAAGGAAACGGTTATGCGCCGAGAGGATCAGAGACGGTGTCGGCGATCTCGGTCAAGAGCTGGCGGCGGGGAGTAGAAGCACCTCGCGAGAGCAGATTCTCGAAGCGCTCGGTTCCCAGCGAGGCCGAAAGGCGGGCCAGCAGATCGTCCCATTTCGGGGCTACGAATGGATTCATGGGCGCGAGGAATTCGTCACGAACTCTGCGGGCTGCGCCGGCGGCGAGCGCCGCGGTTGCGGGGTCGCCTGCCGACGTGCAGCTCTGCGCGGTATCTTCTAAGACGTCTGCTATCAGATGCGACTCTTCGATGGTCGAGAGCACGCGCAAGGCCTCGCTGTGTTTAGCGAGCGCTTCCGCCAGGAGTCCGCGCTTGCGCAGAATGCTGCCGTGCAGGTTTACTGCGTCGACGTAACGGGCCATGTCCGAGCGTGTTACAGATAGCGCGAGGGCCTCTTCAATCCACGCGATCGCTTCGCCCAAATCACCGGCGTGAAATGCGCCCAGCGCGAGGTTCTTGTTCGCGACGCTGACCCTGTACGTATCGCCGAGAAGCCGGAACGTTTCGAGCGAGCGCATCGTTTGCTCCCGCGCCTCACGCAGGCGGCCGGTCGCCAAATAGACCGCGCCCAAGAAACTTCGCATCTTTGCGAGGAAT
Organism: bacterium; assembly: GCA_021781595.1. Taxonomy (GTDB): domain Bacteria; phylum Vulcanimicrobiota; class Vulcanimicrobiia; order Vulcanimicrobiales; family Vulcanimicrobiaceae; genus JAJYFL01. The sequence goes on from JAJXWN010000084.1 coordinate 3,922, forward strand.
GCGGCGTTCCCGAGCGTTTCCTCTTTTTGCAGCGTTTCAAGCAGCAGACGTTCGGCTTGCTCGAAGTGTCCCGCATGGATCTCCGCCGCGACAACGCCTGAATACGCGTTCGATGCCGCTGCATCGTCGCCGATCGAACCGAATATCTCTGCGGCAAGCTGGTTGTGTTTCTTGGCGCGCGGCCATTCGGTGCACGTGTTCGCAAGGATTCCGGCCGATCGATGGCAGAGCGCCAAACGCTCGCTGGCCGGTTCGTCAGCGTGCTCCAGCAGGGTTTCGATCAGCGTCAGCGTCTCGCGCGAATACGTCCGCTGCTTCATATAGAGAACGATCCCGTTAGCAAGCCTCGCGCCCACATCCAAATCACCGTGCTCGGCGCACCATCGCAGCGCGGCGGCGAAGTTGTCAAAATCCGCCGCCAATTCCGTAAACCGTCTCTCGCGTGAGGCATCGTCCAATCTGCGCAGCGGCTCCGCGACGCCGGCGTAATAGGTTGCGTGGGCACGTGCCATCGTCTGTGCGTCTGCGCTGCGCCGCAGCTTCTCCTGCGCGAAGACCCGCGTGGTGGCCAGCATCTGATAGCGAACCTGCTCGCCGTTCGCAAGCGGTTGTAGAACGCTGGCTTCCACCAATTCGAAGAGCGTTGCGGCGACGTCCAGGCCTTCCTCGCGGCAGACGCATTCGGCTGCCGCCATGTCGAAGGAGCCAGCGAAAACGGAGAGCCGGCCGAAGAGCGCTCGTTCCGTTTCGGAGAGCAGATCGTAGCTCCATGCGATCGCGTCGTCCAAGGTGAAGTGGCGGGCGCCGTGGCTGCGACTTGCAAAAACCGTCGACCGGTCGGCGAGACGCTTGAGAATGCCTTCCAGCGTGAGGAGGTTGGCGCGCGCGGCAACCAGCTCGATCGCCAGCGGCAGACCGTCGATGCACGCAAGAATGTCGCCCACGTTTCGCGCATTCTCCGCCGTAAGCCGAAGCCACGGTGCGACGGTCGCGGCCCGTTCCAAGAACAGGCGAGCGGCGGGATACCGCATTACCTCTTCGGCGTTGTGGTGCGTCGCTTCCGGTGGAACGGGCAACGGCTGGAGATGCAACACCGATTCGTCGCTCGCCTCAAGGCGATGGCGACTCGTCGCGAGCACGCTAGCCTTGCTGCCCGCGAAGAGGGCCGCGGCGAACTCGCCCGCGTCGATGCAAACCTGCTCGCAGTTGTCCAGCACGAGCAGCGCAGGTTGTGCGGCCAGCGCATGCAGGATTGCCGGCATGGCAGATGCGGTAGGGGTGATCTCTCTTCTCAGTACCTGCGCCACGCTGCGCTCGATATCCACGCGGCTGGAGGACTGCGCGAGATCGACGAACCAGACGCCGCCGGGAAATTGCCCTAACTGGTTGAACGCGCTCCGGCGCGCGAGCCTGGTCTTGCCGATTCCAGCGGGGCCGAGAATCGTTACGAGACGGTGGTCGCGAAGCCGCGTGCCGACCTCTTCCAACTCCGCTTCACGGCCGACGAACGAGTTCGTCTCTCCAGTCAAATTATGCGGGGTCGAGCCGGCCTCCGAGGCGTAAAGGATTTCCTGGAAGAGCTGTGTCGTCTCACGTTCGGGTTCGACGTCGAGCTCGGTCCGCAAGCGAGCCGCGAGGACGTTGTATTCGCGCAACGCCCCGGCGCGATCGCCGGTCTCCCTGCTCAGCGACATCAAGGCGCGAACGTGACGCTCGTCCAACGGGTCGGCGGCGACGAGCCGCTCCAAATAGAGTCTCGCATCAGGGTGCCGGCCGGTCTTGTAGGACGCGTACGCCAAATCCGTCAGCATCGCGACATACCGCTCGTCAAGGGCCTTGCGTTCCGGTTCCAGCGCGTCGTCGTGAACGCCCACACAGAGTTCGCCCTGGCGCAGCGCCACCGCTCTTGCGAATGTCCGCGGATCCGAGGAGAGACGCGAGAATTCGACGACGTCGCAGCCGAGCTGCTCGCCATTCCAGCAGGCGCTGTTCTTGGTCAGAGCGAGCGCACTTGGCGGCAGCGTCTTGACGAGCAGGTGCAGGTGGCGCCGAAGGTTCGCGCGCGCTTCTTCGTCCGTAATCTCGGGCCAAAGAATCTCTGCGAGCCGAGAGCGCAGCTGAGGGCTTCCGGGGTGAACGACCAAAATGGCGAGTAGCGCCACCGCTTTCGCCGGCACGGCAAGGCGCGTCGTCACGCCACCGCCACAAAGCGCCGGCGTACCGAAGAGATGGAGGCGAAACGGCGCCGACTCGTCGGGTACGAGCATAGGTCCGATACTTAGCGTCCGGGCCGCCACGCTTCCTCGTCTTCCTACCTTTGGGGGGCTAAGAGATCGTCCGGCCTATGACAGCGTCTTCAACCTGCCGCGTTCGTGCGACAGGACGAGAAGCGCCAGTTGCGCTCGCGTACTGACCTCCATCTTCTGATAGATGGACTGCAAGCGCTGCTCGACGGTCCTGAGGCTGACGCCGAGCGCGGCGGCGATTGCGGAGTCCGACTTCCCGGCGGCCACCATGCGGGCGATCTCGAGTTCTCGGCGCGTGAGTTCCATGCCGACCAGCGTATAGCGCCCGCCGTCCGATTTGCGTCCGGCGGTCTTGGCAGCCACCAGGCCCCCCCGCTGCAGGGGAGCTCATTGGACCCAGCGTCTCCGTCGCCAGAGCAGGGTTCCGTACCGTTCTTGGGATACCTAAGAAGCGTTCCTCAAGGGCCGTAACGCATATGTAACGGTCACGTGATATATTCGTACCGTGCCTAGGCGGCGCTTGAGGTCCCTTGGGGGATTGAGACACCCCTCGCTTTTATTGTTCGGCTACTGGTCCCAGACTTGGGAGGTTTACCGTATATGAGACGCTTACCAGCGCTTCTTGCCCTTCTCACGCTTGTGTTGACGCCGCTCGCTGCAGCGGCAAAGCCGACGGTCGCGGTTATCTCCATTTCGTCCAACGGAATCGACCCGTGGTGGGGGGTCGGGTTCGAGCCAGGCAAGGCACTCCAGGACCTACTTACGAACGACCTCGTCGACACCAATAAACTGACCGTCGTCGAGCGCCAGGACATCGAACAGGTCTTCAACGAGCAGAAGCTCGACATGAACTCCGACTTCTCGGCCTCCAACGCGGTTCTGCTCGGGCATACCTTGGGCGCAAACTATCTCATCGTCGGCCGCATCGTCCACCTCGATAAAGTCGCCCAGAACCAAGCGTTGCTCGGATCGATCCTCTCACGAGTCCCGCTCAACATCGGCGGCGTAGGCACGAGCGCAACCAAGGTTCATCTCGGGGTCGCATTGCGCGTCATCGACGCCTCCACCGGACAGATCGTCAAAGCCTTTACTTTCGATCGCAGCAAGTCGGGCACGTCACTCATCCTTGGAGACATCTCCGACAACGTAGGCGGCTACAGCAGTCAACAGTTCAAGTCATCGGTCATCGGCCAGCTCCTTACGCAGGCTGCAGATCAACTCGCAACTCAGATCGCGGACGCCAATTTCGCGGCGGAGCCGGCCGGGCCGAGCCTCACCGCAACGGTCATCGCCATCGCCGGCACCAACGTGATTCTCGACTTGGGCAGCGCCGACGGCATCACGCAAGGCATGTACCTCAACGCATTCCAGCGCGTGACGGCCACCGATCCCACGACCGGGCGCAGCCTGACGACCGACGTTCCCAACGGACAGTTACAGATCATCTCCGTCGACGCGCACTCGAGCGTCGCCCGCGAGATTACGGGACAAAGCAAAGTCGGAGACATCGCAAAGACTCCCTGATTTTCTTCACTCGCAACTTACAAGGAGGCGTTCATGTCCGCTAAGGCGATCACTCGTGCTACCGCGGCGTTCCTCACGCTCTCGCTACTGGTTGCTCCCTTGACGGCCATGTCGCAGGTCGTTCCGCCGATGCCGGGGGCATCGCCCGCGCCGACGCAGGCGCCCTCCGGGGGGCCGCCGGTATTGCCCCCCCTCATTGCGCCGCCGCGAATCAATCCGGTCCGGCAATCGCGCGCGGCCGGCCACCCGGCGGCTCTTCATCTGGTCCCGGTTAACGTACGCTTCCTCCAGATGCATCCGGCGCTGAGGACGATAATCCGTAAGCCGCTCTCGCCAGACCGCTTGGAGTATATCCAGAGGCCTCCGATCGCGTTCAGACCGCTCACCCTGCACGATCTCCCGGGTAGCCCGAAGACCGCGAACACGCTCATTCGCATTCCGGTTCCAGGGGGGCTCTACGCCGCGAGCTCGGCGGGGAAGCAAACCTTCCGGGAGCGCCGAGAAGGTTTCCGGATGGTGCGGGCCGGCACATACCTGGAGGCCATAAACCGCATCGAGCGTGCGATGAATCAATCCGGCTACACGCTGCGTGCGAGACCCACGGCAGCAACGTCGACCACGATCGGTGGCCAGCCCGGATACGAGCTCGTCGTTGGCCGCTTGCGCTTCAATCACGCACTGCTAGATCGCCAGATTCGGTCGTTCAGAGCGCTCCAGCATCCGCTCCTATCCGCCCCTCGGCTCCGCGACCTCAAGACCGACATCCATCTCCTCAACATGGTCAGCCATCACCAACTCACGGTCGAAAAGCTGCCCCAGCAGATTCGCGGGCCAATCCTCGCGCATCAACCGCATTACTACCCAAACCTGCGCCCGCTGGCCGTACCGGCGATCGCATCGCCGGCGCCGTCGAACAGGATGTCCGGAAGAACGACATTCCATAGCGGTGCGGTCAACCTGAACGTGC
>JAJXWN010000085.1 GCA_021781595.1 bacterium
CCGAGTGGATCGACGACATTGGTCACATTGGTCTCGTACGCGAGTACCTGCTGCGTCCGCAGCGCGATCTCCACCGACCGTTCGGTCGGCAGCGCCAGCACCTCGTCCATAGAGTTGGTGTGCAGCGACTGCGTGCCGCCGAGCACCGCCGCAAGCGCTTCGTACGCGACGCGAACGATGTTGTTCTCGGGCTGCTGCGCCGTAGCGCTGCAGCCAGCGGTCTGCGTGTGAAAACGCAGCTGCCACGACCGGGGATCTTTCGCACCGTACTTCTCTTTGAGGTGACGGGCCCAGATGCGGCGCGCGGCCCGGTATTTACAGATCTCCTCGAAAAAGTCGATGTGCGCGTTGAAAAAGAACGAAAGGCGCGGCGCGAACGAATCGACGTCCATGCCGGCGTTCACGCCCGCTTCGACGTATGCGAAGCCGTCGGCCAGCGTAAACGCGAGCTCCTGCACCGCGGTCGATCCCGCCTCGCGAATGTGGTAGCCGGAGACGGATATCGAGTTCCAGCGCGGCATCTCGTCGCGGCAGAAGCGCATCATGTCGGTGAGGATGCGCATGTGCGGTCGCGGCGGAAAGATCCACTCCTTTTGCGCGATGTACTCCTTGAGGATATCGGCTTGAACGGTTCCGCCGAGAATCTTGCGCGGAATGCCCTTCTTCTCGGCCGCGGCGACGTATTGCGCGAGCGCGATGCAGGCGGGTCCGTTGATCGTCATCGACGTCGTGATATCGCCCATGTCGACGCCGTCGAAGAGCGTCTCCATGTCGGCCAGCGAGTCGATCGCGACGCCGCACTTACCGACCTCGCCGCGCGCCTGCGGCGCATCGGAGTCGTACCCCATGAGCGTCGGCATGTCGAAGGCAACCGAGAGCCCGTGCTGGCCTTGCGCGAGCAAGAAGTGGTAGCGCTCGTTGGTCTGCCGAGCGTTGCCGAACCCGGCGAACTGGCGCATCGTCCAGAGGCGGTCGCGATACATGTACGGATGGATGCCGCGGCTGTACGGGTACTGGCCGGGGTAGCCCAAATCGCGAGCCAAGTCCAGATGCGCGACGTCTTCGGGGCCGTAGAGCGCCTTCAGGGGAAGGTCCGAGATGGTGCGGTCCAGGGCACCCGAACCGGGCCCCTTGCGCGGCTTGCGGAAGGCGCCGGCAGACTCCCAGCGCTCCCTCTGTTGCTCGAACTCCGCGGTCGGCTGAGCGCCGAGACCGCTCGGTCGATCGATCATTTTGGCCAAAAATCAGCCCCTCCAAGAAGGCGACGCGCTCCGCGCACCGATCCGCGCCCCTGACGTTTCAACGCGTGGGGTGTATTTTCCCAAGAACCACTCGCTTCAAGTCAACCTTTGACCGATGCCCGGAGGTGCGAGGGGCGCCTCCCCTCTTCCGGCTCCTCCGCATCGACCCCGAAGGTGCGCAGAATGCTGCGCGCGGCGGAGTAGGGATCGGCCCCGGCCACGATCTCGCTCGCGAGCTCGCGGTCGAGCTTTCGCTGCAGCGTTCCGAGCGCGAGCTGCCGGACCTGGTGCGCGAACGCTTCGCGGCGCCTCTCGACGATCTCGCCCGAACTCTGCAAGTAGGCGGCGTGCCGTTCGACCGCTCGCCACAAGTCGTCGATGCCCGCGCCTGAGATCGCCTGCGTCACGACCAATTCAGGCACCCAACCGCTAAAAGCGAGCATCTCCATCATCGAGCGGATCTCACGCTTGAGCTGGTTGGCCATCGGATGGTCGGCCTTGTTGATCACGAAGATGTCCGCGATTTCCATGATCCCGGCTTTGAGCACCTGGATCGAATCGCCGCTGCCCGGCTGCAGTGCGACGATCGTCGTCTGAGCCAGCTCCGCGATCTCGATCTCGGATTGGCCCACGCCGACGGTCTCGATCAGGATCACCTCTTTACCGAAGGCGTCCATCAGCAACACCGCGTCGGCCGTCGCCCCGGCCAACCCACCCAGGTGCCCGCGGCTAGCCATCGAGCGAATGAAGACACCCGCATCGGTGAAGTGCTCGGCCAGCCGAATCCGGTCGCCCAGCAGCGCACCGTGCGAGAAGGGCGAGCTCGGGTCGACCGATACGACGCCCACGCTCTTGCCCAAGGAGCGAGCCTTGCGAACGAGCGCCGACCCGAGCGTCGATTTCCCGACGCCGGGCGGACCCGTCAAGCCGATCGTCATGGCGTGGCCGGCCCGCCCGTAGAGCCGGCGTATCAGTTCGGCTCCGCGCCCGGTCTCGGCGACCGATATGGCGCGCGCGAGCGCTCGCGGCGAGCGAGCCGCGAAGTCGCGCAGCAAAACGGCATACCCGTCGGCGTCATTCAAGGCGCTACAAGGATTGTGGCAGCTCGGCGGACGGACCTGCCCGGCAAAGGCCGGCCCGCGCCTCGCCGAATGGATGGTGAGATGCTTCCGCTTCTCACCCCGCCGGTTCTGGCCTGCACGTTGTCCGCGCGAGGGATCGCGCAGATCGACCGCGCGGCAAAATTCGTGATGCGGCGCGGGCACGTGCCGGGTATCTCGCTCGGCGTGAGCCGCAACGGCCGAATCCTTTGCGAGCGCGCGTACGGCGAACGCAACCTCGCGCGCAAACTTCCGGCGGAGCCGCAGACGCGGTATGCGATCGGCTCGATTACCAAGCAATTCACCGCCGCGGCGGTGCTGCAGCTGGTTGCCGACGGGAAACTCGCGCTCGGCCAGCGCATGGGAACGCTGCTTCCATCCTATCCCAACGCCGCAAACGTCACGGTGCGCGAACTCCTGAACCAGACCAGTGGAATCCCCGACTATGCCGATCGCCCGGGTTTCGACCGCGACGCATCGGATCGCGTCTACGCCCCCACGGATCTGCTCGGCCTCGTACGCTCCTTGCCGCTGGATTTCGCGCCGGGAACACGCTGGGAGTACAGCAATACGAACTATGTAATCCTGGGGATGCTGATCGAGAACGCCGCGGGCGAACCGTTCGCGCGCTACCTGCGCCGCAACGTGCTCGGTCCGCTCGGGCTGCACGATACCGTCTACGGCGCGCCGCCGGCTGGCACGCGCGACCTCGCGCTCGGCTACCGCTGGAACGGTACGGAGAACGTGCCGGCACCGCCGACGCCTGCCGGAGCGATCTATAGCGCCGGCGCGCTCTCGTCCACGGTCGGCGACCTCTTGAACTGGAACGCCGCTCTGCTCGCTTATCGCGTCCTCGACCCGAGCTCGACCGCTATGCTCTTCACGCCCGGAACGCCGACGGGCGGAGCCAGCGACGGATACGGTTTCGGTTTCTTCATCGCGCGCATGTACGGGTGGCGCGTCTACGAACACAGCGGCTACGTCGACGGTTTCTCGGCCGTCGACGTGTTGGTGCCCGGCGCGCGCATCGCGATCGCCGTACTGAGCGACGAGGACGCGACGGACATGACGCCGCTCGCGCAGAGCATCCTGGCCGCGGTGGAACCGCCCAAGGACGCGTGGCTTGCAGCCGGCCGCTTCGCGCCGGTGGAGAACGAAAACCTGCGCGTGACGGCGCGCGTTCGCTCGCTGGTGGGCCGTCTGATTTCGGGACGGTTCGACCCCCGTTCGCTCGCGGCGAGCCTCACGCCGGTAAGGCTGGCTCGCCTGCGGAGCACCCTCGCCGGCCTAGGCCCGCCCAAGCTCTTCGAGTTCGTCGCCCGCTCGCGGCGCGACGGTATCGAGGTCTACCGCTACCGGGTAACGCTGAAGCGCGGCCGGGTCTGGATCGACGTCGGATACGGTAGCGGCGGCCGCATCGTTACGCTCACCCTTCGCCGAGCCGACTGAGCAGGTTCGCTACGCGCCGAAGCGCCGCTGGCGCTCGGAGAAGCGGCGCACCGCCTCGGCAAAATGCCCTTCGGTGAAATCCGGCCACATCACCGGCAGCGTCAGCAACTCCGTATATGCAAGTTGGTAGAGCATGAAATTCGAGACGCGGTGATCGCCGCCGGTGCGAATCAACAGGTCGGGATCCGGCATATCGGGCGAGTACATGCGCGCGCGCAGCGCGTTCTCGTCGATCTCGTCGGCACGCATCCGGCCGTTGCCGACGTCGGCCACGATTGCCCGCACCGCGCGCACGATCTCGTCGCGCCCGCTGTAATTGAGCGCGAGGTTCAGCGTCAAGCGGCGGTTGCTCGACGTCGCACGGACGAGATCGCGAACGCCGGCGCGCGCCGGCAATGCGAAAGGCTCGATGTCGCCGATCACCTTCACGCGCACGCCTTGGCGCTGCAGCAGCGGTTTCTCGCTCTGAGCGAAGGCGGCGCACAAGCTCATGAGCAGATTGATCTCGGAGGCGTCGCGCCGCCAGTTCTCGGTCGAAAACCCGTAGACCGTGAGTGCCGCTACGCGGCAGTCGATGGCCGCTCGGACCGTGGCTCGCAGAGCGGCTATGCCGCGCCGGTAGCCCTCGGCGATCGGAAAACCGCGCCCGGCCGCCCAGCGCCGGTTACCGTCCATGATGATCGCAACGTGCGCGGGAGCCTGCTCGGGCAACGGAGCGTTCATCATGTTTGCTTTGTACCACAAAGTAAAGGCGATGGCAAGACCCGGCCGGCCGGCCAAGGCGGGACGCGGCCTCCCGGTCGCCAACCTCACAAGTCCCATGAATCAAGGCTATTACCGCCAGCCGACCGTCTCCCACGATCGCATCGTCTTCGTCTGTGAAGACGATCTTTGGGCTGCGCCACTCGCAGGAGGCGCCGCGGCACGCCTGACCGTCAACGTGGGGACCTGCTCGACACCGCGCCTCTCGCCCGACAGCCGCCAGATCGCCTTCATCTCCAACGACGAAGGTCATCCCGAGGTCTACGTCATGCCGGCCGAGGGCGGGCAACCGCGCCGTCTAACCTTCCTGGGCGGAACGGCGGCGGCCGTCAGCGGCTGGAGCGCGGACGGTGCGGAGATATACTTCGTCTCCAACGCCGGTTCGTGGTACGAGCGCGAGACGCTCGGATTCGCAGTCGCGCGTACCGGCGGCGTCCCTCGCGAACTGAACCTCGGGCATATGAAGTCGTTCCACGCCGGCCCGGGCGGACGCGTGGCAATCGGGCGCAACGCCGACGACCCGGCGCGCTGGAAGCGCTACCGCGGCGGCACGTCGGGTGAAGTGTGGCTCGACGTAAGCGGCGACGGTGAGTTCCAGCGCCTGCCGCTGCCCGACGGCAACCCTGTCGCGCCGATGTGGATCGGCGAACGCGTCTACGTTCTCTCGGACCATGAGGGCATCGGCAACCTCTACTCGTGCTCCGCGGATGGCGGCGACCTGTGCCGTCACACGCACGAATCCGAATACTACGTTCGGTTTCCGTCGACCGATGGTACGCGCATCGCGTACTCCGCCGGGGGCTCGCTCTACCTCTACGACCCCGCAACCGGCCGCGCCGGCGCGATTGAGATCACCTGCGCGTCGGCGGCGCCCCAAACCGTGCGGCGTTTTCTCCCCGTCTCGGAGGAGCTCGAAGAGTTCGCACCGTCACCCGATGGAACGCGCGTCGCGCTCGTTGCTCGCGGAGCAGCGTTAACGATGCCGTTTTGGGAGGAGGCGCCGACGCACCACGGCGTCGGAAGCCGCGCGCGGTATCGCTGCATCGATTGGCTGCACGACGGGCAGCGCTTCGCCTCGGTGACGGACGTCAAGGGCTACGAACAGGTCGCGATTCACGCGGCCGACGCCGGCGTCCCCCCGGATGCCGTGACGTCGGGTGACATCGGCCGCGTCACCGAGCTCGTCTGCTCGCCCGTGGGCGATACGATCGCGCTCGCGAATCATCGTCACGAACTGATCGTCGTGGACGTGGCCGAGCGCACGACGCGCGTGCTCGACAAGAGCCTAGGCAATCGCGTGATGGACCTAGCGTTTTCGCCGGACGGCCGCTACCTGGCCTACGTCTGGTGGCCGGGCGGCGACGACTCGGCGATCGTTCGCGTTGTCAAAATCAAATCCGGAAAGATTCACGACGTGACCCCGCAGCTGCGCGTCGATCGCTCGCCGGCCTGGGACCCCGACGGTAAGTACCTCTACTTCATCTCGACGCGCGACTTCGACCCCGTTTACGACGCGCTGCAGTTCGATTTGAGCTTCCCACAGGCACAGCGCCCCTTCGTCGTCACTCTGCGCGCCGACGTGCCTTCACCGTTCGTGCCCGTCCCGCGCCCGCTCCATCGCGATCGGGATCGCGATCCCGACCACGACGGCGACGTTGAAAAGCACGCCAAAGAGAAGCCTGCCGACGTGCGGATCGATTTCGACGGCATCCAAGGACGCATTCTCGGGTTCCCGGTCGAAGAAGGCGAATACGACCAAATCGTCGCGATCAAGGACCGCGTCTATTTCACGAAATTCGATGTGCGCGGCATCAAACCGGCCGGCAAGGCGTGGGAGGACGAGGATCGCGCGGGGACGCTGCTCGCCTACGATTTCGAACAGCAGCGCTGCGCTCCGGCGGCCCACGACGTGGCCGAGATTCGCTTGGCAAACGATCGCCGTACGCTGCTGTACCGCTCGCACGATCGCCTGCGTGCGATCGACGCGCAAGCCGACCTTCCCGAAGAGCTAGACGAGCCGCACAAACCCGCCAACGAGCCGGGCCGCAAGAGCGGGTGGATCGACCTCGAGCGCGCGAGCGTCGAAATCGAACCGCGTGACGAGTGGGCGCAGATGTACCGCGAAGCCTGGCGCTTGCAGACCGAACAATTCTGGGTCGAGGATATGTCGGACATCGACTGGGACCGGGTCTACGATCGCTACCAAGCGCTCCTTCCGCGCATACGCACGCGCAGCGAGCTCTCCGACCTCATCTGGGAGATGCAGGGGGAACTGGGCACCTCGCACGCCTACGAGATCGGCGGCGATCATCGCGTTCCGCCGCACTACCGGCGCGGCTTCCTCGGTGCGGATCTCGCCTTCGACGAGAAGGCCGAGGGATGGAGCATCGAACGCATCTACCGCGGCGATTCGTGGAACCGAGAGGTCGACTCGCCGCTGGCCGAACCGGGCCTCGACATTCGTGTAGGCGACACGATCGTAGGCATCGCCGGCCGCGCGGCGACGCGCGAGGTTACCCCCCAAGAGCTGCTCGTCAACACCGCCGGACGCGAAGTGGTGCTTGCGATCCGCTCGCGTAAAGGCGACGAGCGCCGGCTCTGCGTGAAAGCGCTGGACGGCGAACAGGCCCTCCGCTACCGTGCTTGGGTCGGCGACCGGCGCCGGTACGTGCACGAACGGACCGAAGGAAAGATCGGTTACATTCACATTCCGGACATGGGCCCGTGGGGATTCTCGGAGTTTCATCGCGGGTATCTCTCGGAGTTCAACCGGGGCGGCTTGATCGTCGACGTCCGCTACAACCGGGGCGGGCACGTTTCGCCGCTCTTGCTCGAGAAGCTCGCGCGCAAGCGCGTCGGCTACGACGTGTCGCGTTACAGCAACACGCCGATGCCGTATCCCCCAGAATCGGTGGCCGGGCCGATCGTTGCCATCACCAATCAATTTGCGGGCTCCGACGGCGACATCTTCAGCCACTGCTTCAAACTCTATGGCCTTGGGCCGCTCGTCGGCAAGCGCACGTGGGGCGGCGTCATCGGAATCAATCCCTATCATCGTCTCGTCGACGGCACGATCACGACCCAGCCGGAGTTCTCGTTCTGGTTCAAAGACGTCGGTTGGAAGGTCGAGAACTACGGCACCGACCCGGATTACGACGTGGACATCGCACCGCACGACTATCGCGACGGGCGCGATCCGCAACTCGACCTCGCCGTGCGGCTTGCGGTCACGAGCGCGGAAACCTATCACGAGGAGTACCCCGACCTCTCGTCTCGGCCATCCCTGCCGCTGCCTACGCTCGGATAGCGCCGGCCGGATGTAGCGTTCCAATGCCCGTGAATCGCGGCGATCCGCCTCGTATCGTGGGGAACCGGCCATCCGCGCCCGCCGCCTGATACGCACCCGCATCAACGAACGGCTGGAGCGCGCCACGCGTTTTCCAGTCACGCTGATCGTCGCGCCGGCCGGTTTCGGAAAGAGCGTCGCGCTGCGCGACTTCATCCAAACTTCGCGGCTGGAGGCCGTCCGCTACGACGTCGGCCGCGAAGATGCTACGCTGCTTACCTTCGTGCGCAGATTGGGCGAAGCGTTGGAGCCGGTAGCACCAAGCGCGATCGCCGCCTTCCCGTCGGTCCAGGAGCGCGTGCTGGCCGCCGAGGAGCCGGTGCGGCAGCTTTCAGACTGGTTTGCGGAACATCTCAAGCGCACCGTCTGCACGATCGTCATCGACGATCTGCATTATGCGGCCGCCGATCCCGCGTCGATTGCGCTACTGGCCGATCTCATCGAACGCTCGGGCGAGCGCATCAAGTGGATCATCGCCGCGCGCAGCGATGCCGGACTGCCCGTAGGTTCGTGGGTGGCTTACGGGCGCATGGATCTTCCGATCGGTGAAGACGAGCTCCGTTTCACCGCGGACGAAGCCCTGGCTACGGCCGAGGCGAGCGCAGCTGAACTGGACCCGCAAGAGGTCGAGTCGCTGCGCCGGCTGACCGACGGCTGGCCGGTGGCGCTTGCGATCTCGCTGCGAACGCTCACCCATTCGCACGACCTGCGCAGCG
>JAJXWN010000086.1 GCA_021781595.1 bacterium
AGCATGGCATGTGACTGCCGGTCCCGAGCACGCCGCCGCGGATTATGGCATAATGGAGCCGATGGCACGAAATCGTAAGGGCGGCGATCCAGCCGCAAGCCGGTTCGCAGCGAATCTGCAAGCGCTGCGAGCGAAGAAGAAGCCGCCCGTCGAGGAGACCGCGGCGGCCGCCGAGCCGCAGGCCGAGGTCGCCGAGCCGGCGGCAGAGCCCGCACCCGAGAGAGCCCACGGCAAGAAGTGACCTGCTCCCCGGCCTAAAGGCCGAGGATTCCCCGTGCCTCTCCGGCACGGGGACGCGGCTCGAATGCGTTCGACATGGATTGTCGGGTCAGGTCCGAATTTCACGAGACGAGGATTGAACTGTTCATCGCGGGTTTCAATGATGCGAACGCCGGCTTCGCCGGCATCGGCAAGGTGGGCGACCATGAGACCGCCCATTCCGTCGAGCGAGGCGACGTTTCCAAAATACGCTTGAAGGAGAACGCTCTCTACAAGGTCTGCCCCGAGGCTCGATTCCATGAGATCGAGAGGACGCTCGTCTTCGAATCGCCGCTTCTTTGTTGACAGCCACCTGATTGCGCGATCATCGTTCCCGAGTACGGTCGATGCGAGCGCGAATATTCGTGCTAAGCGTTCGGTGCGATCGGACTCGCTTGGAGAGAGCCTTTTCTGTGTCTGCCGGCGCTCGACGGTACGTTTGGGTGCGACAACGCGATAAACGTCCGCCTTCGGGATCCCACGCGCCATCAAACCCTCAAGCGAACGCACCGGGAGACCCCGCGCAACGAGTTTAGCCAAGGCTAGTTTCGTCGGCGCCTCGCTCTCGGTTAGATCGAGTGCATGTCTGGTTTGCTCTAATAGTTCCGTCATGTGCCGATATTCTAGGGAACGGCACGATCTCCAAGCCCAATGCCCTGAGGTATTGCGCGCCGTCAGCGGCCGAACGTGATGCGGGTAACCGCGCAGAGATCGACGCTGCGAATCTGAACGCGTCCGTCTGCGAAACGCGCGCGCAGGTCGTACGCGCAGGTCGACGGATCGAAGGTGAGCGCGAACGAGCGGCCCTCTCCGATGCCGATCACGCGGGCGGGCCCGAGCAGGTCCGGGCCCCACGAAGCCGTGGCCGCATGGCCGAGCCGCAACGTATAGATGGCCCGGTTCCCTCGATCGAGGACCTCGACGCGGCGCGTGGCCGACTCCGCGGGCGCGGCCGAGAGGAACGGCAGCAAGAGCGCGAGCGCGGAGATTGCAAGCGAACGGCGGTGCATCCGCTACCTGTACCGCGGAGCAGCTCGGCCGGACCTGCTGCGGGAGCCCGGGACGACCGCGGGGGAGCCGTGCCGGGGCTCGCGAAGCGCTAGCTCATGGAAACGAAAGAACCGCTCGAGACGGTAGACCCGGCCAAAGCGACGCATGATACCGATCCGCCGGCCGCGCTGATCGCGTTCATGGAGACCGGCTGGATCGACGAGCCGATAGAGCGGGCGACGATCCGCGGGAGCGACCGGTTCCTCGCGCGTCGCGCGGCTCTCTCGCGGCACTATCCCGGCACCTCGCTCGTCGTACCTGCGGGCACCGAGCGCGTGCGCGCCAACGATACGAACTTCCGCTTCCGCACGTCGAGCGATTTTGCATATCTGGCAGGGCACGGCGAACCCGGCGCGGTGCTCGTGCTCTCGCCGGCCGGGCGCGAACACCGGTCGATCCTGTTCGTGCCGGCTCACAATCGCGGCAGCGCGCAGTTCATCACCGATCGGGTCTACGGCGAGCTCTGGGTCGGCCGCCACCGCGGCGTCGATGAAAGCCGTACCTACTACGGCGTCGATGAGTGCCTCCCGCTCGAGCGTCTTGCGCCGTATTTGGAGGAGCTGCGCGGTGACCGGCAGGGCGTGCGCCTCGTGCGCGGTTCCGACAACACGATCGACGCGCTCTTCGACGCGGCACCGCAAGACGCGGAGTTCGCGAGCCACCTCTCCGAGATGCGCTTGATAAAGGATGCGTTCGAGATCGCCGAACTGCGCGCGTGCTGCGAGATCAGCAAGCGCGGTTTCGAAGATGTGATCCGCGTGCTGCCTACGGCTCGCACCGAGCGCGAGATCGAGGCAGCTTTTTGGCGCCGCGCGCGCATCGAAGCCAACGACGTCGGCTACCTGACCATCGCGGCCGCCGGGCACCATGCCTGCACGCTGCACTGGAACCGCAACAGCGGCGCCGCCGACCCGGGATCGTTGCTGCTGCTCGACGCCGGCGTCGAGGTCGAGTCGCTCTACACCGCCGACATCACGCGCACACTGCCGATCGGCGGTAGGTTCTCGGCGGAGCAGCGCGCGGTCTACGAGATCGTCTACGAAGCGCAGCGCGCTGGCTTCGCGCAGGTGAAACCCGGCAACGATTTCCTCGAGCCCAACCGCGCGGCGATGCGCGTGATGGCGCAAGGCCTCATCGATCTCGGCGTTCTGAAGAGCTCGCTCGATGAGGCCCTCGATCCGGAGCGCCAGTTCTACCGCCGCTACACGCTGCACGGCGTCAGCCACATGCTCGGCATCGACGTACACGACTGCGCGAAAGCGCGCGCGGAGCGCTACCGTTACGGCTCGCTCGAGCCCGGCATGGTCCTCACCGTCGAACCGGGGTTATATTTCCAGCCCGGCGACGCAACCGTTCCGCAGCGTTTCCGCGGCATCGGAGTACGCATCGAAGACGACGTGCTCGTTACAAACGACGGGCACGAGAATCTCTCGGCGATGCTGCCCTCGGCGCCCGGCGCGGTCGAGGCCTGGATGGCAGCCGTTGGCGGGGTGAACTAGCCGGCTACGACGGCTTGCTGCGCATGGCTTCGAGCTGCTGTTCGATCGGCCACTTCGAGAACGCGAAGATGAAGATGATGACGATATTCACGAAAGGAATCAGCATTAGGAGCGATAGCACGCCGCTGTATCCGGCTTTCGAGGCGATCCGCCAGTTGATGATGATGCCGAGAACGATCGCAACGATGACGATGATGGCGTAGACGACGCCGAACGCTGCAAGAGCGCCGATCGTAGACGAATCGGGGAGTGGGGCTGGGGTCGGCATAAGTGCCTCCATTTCGACGACAAGTGTTATCGAAGGGAAAGGGCAAAGCAACCGAGGGGACTCTACGCGTTCACCCCCAGCACCCCCTGCTAGATAGACGCGCTAGGCCACCTCGACCCGCTTGATGAGATCGACCAGTTCGGCGTAGTCCATGGACGCCGCTTCGCCGCACGGCCTGCTGAAAGTCGCCGGTCCCGCCGCCCTGCTCGTCTGCAGAATCATGATGCAGTGTGAGCGTCCTGCTAGCGTCCCACGCGCCTCCAGCACGCCGGCGCTTGCGCGCGGACCGAAGCTTATGGGTTGCGTCCCCGGAGACGCGGTTCCAAAAAGCGGCCAAGGCAGTTCCGAAAATCGGCCATGTCGTGGCCTTTCTGTCCGGCTCGCACCTCCGCGTTTGCGGCCGGCATGCCGCCTGGCCATGAGCAGGGCTTGACATCATGATGCGTTCTGGATAGCATCATGATGTGAGAACAACCCTTACCCTTGACGAAGACGTTGCCCAGAAACTCAGCGACGAGGCACGTCGTACGCGACGGAGTTTCAAAGCCGTCGTCAACGAGACGCTTCGGCTCGGCTTGCTGCGCAGCAACCCGGCCTCGGCTCGGCCGTTCCGCGTGCGTGCGCGGCGCCTGGGACTGCGAGAGGGCATGGACGTGACGAACGTCGAGGATCTACTCGATCGCCTTGACGGTGCCGCCCGCCGTTGAAACTGCTCGATGTGAATCTTCTCGTGTACGCGTACGATGCCGGATCGCCCGTGCATGAACGCGCACGTACGTGGTTTGAGTCGTGCATGGCCGAAACGGAGCTCGTCGGTTTCACTATTGCGACGATCGTCGCTTTTGTGCGTCTCGTTACGGACGGGCGCATCTTCGAGCGTCCGTTTGATATAGAGACGGCGCGCTCCCTGGTGGACGATTGGCTTTCCCTACCGTCGGCAATCCTCGTTCTGCCGAGCGCTCGTCATTGGGAGATCCTCGGCGAGCTTGCGGTCGAAGCCCAGGTCCGGGGACCGCTTGTTCCAGACGCGCATCTCGCCGCGTGCGCGATCGAAAGCGGAGCGACGCTGTACACGAATGACCGTGATTTTCTCCGCTTCAAGGGACTGCGCGTCGAGTTCCCGCTCTCGCGACCCGCTTGATTTCATTCGAATCGCGCCGCCGCTCGCACGGAACGAGCTCCAGCGCGCCGGTCAGACCGGCAACGCAACCAAGGAGACTCTGTGCCTCGTCCCGCAATACCCGTGCTTGCGCTAAACGGAGTAGTAGCAGAGGAGATATGCACGCGATCCGGCCGGCCGACGCGCTCGTCGTCGTGGACCCGCAGAACGATTTCTTGCCGGGCGGCGCATTGCCGGTCGCTGAAGGAGAGCGCATCTTCGAGCCGATCGGCCGCGTGATGCCGCTCTTCGCGCACGTCTTCGCAACGCGCGACTGGCACCCGCCACACCACAGCTCATTTCAGGCACAGGGCGGTCCGTGGCCGGAGCACTGCGTGGCCGGTTCGTACGGCGCCGCCTTCTCGCCGCGCCTGCCGCTGGACCGAATCAGTGAGATCGTCGACAAAGGCACCGACCCCGCGACCGACGGGTACAGCGGGTTCGCGGGCACGGATCTTGCGGGGCGGTTGCGTGCGCGCGGTGTCGATCGCGTCTTCATCTGCGGACTCGCGACGGACTACTGCGTGAAGGAGACCGCTATCGCGGCGGCCGCCCACGGCTTTGCAACCGTCGTGCTGACCGACGCGATAGCCGCGGTCAACGCGCAACCGGCCGGCGAAGCGGCCGCACTGCAAGCGATGGAAACGGCAGGCGCGAGCTTCGCGACCAGCGCCGATCTGCACGCCGCCGCGTGAGTACCGATCTTTACCGGGACCAGATTCTCGAAATCGAACCGACCGGCATCGAATACGTCCCGCCCGCACAGCGCCATGGCAATCCTCGGCAGCTCTTCGGCCTCTGGTTCTCCGCCAACGCCGAGATCGCGACGTGGATGGTCGGCGTCTTCACCATCGCGCTCTACGGCACGAGCCTCTCGGGCGCGATCCTCGGCATCGTCGCCGGGAACCTCGCCGGCTACGCGCTACTCGGCGTGCTCGCAACGTTCGGCCCGCGTTACGGGGTACCGCAGATGGTCGCGTCGCGGCTCGCGTTCGGACGCTACGGCAACGCATTCCCGGCGGCACTGAGTTTCTTGGCGGGCGTCGGCTGGTTCGCGATCAACACCGTCTTCGGCTCGTACGCGCTGCAGACCATCACCGGCTTGCCGTATCTGGTGAGCCTCGCGCTCATGCTCGTGCTGCAGATCGCGCTCGCCGTCTACGGCTACAACATGATCCACTGGTTCGAACGTGCGAGTGCCGTCTTACTCGCGGCGGGCTTCACGCTGCTGGGTTTCGTAACGTTCGAGCGCGCGAACTGGCATGCGGCTTTCAACGCTCACGCACCGCTGGCGGCGGGCGGCGAGATGGGCGGCGTCATCCTCGCTACGGCGCTCGGCTTTTCGTATGCGACCGGATGGGTTCCGTGCGCATCGGATTACTCGCGCTATCTGCCACCGACCGCAAGCAACGCGAAGATCTGGTGGTATTCGTTTGCGGGCAGCGTCGTGCCGTGCATCGCGCTCGAGGCGCTCGGTGCCGCGACGGTAACGGCCGTGCCAAACGTCAATCTCTCCGACGCAAGCGCTACGCAAGCGATCGCGCTGCTGCTCGGCTCCGGCGTGCTCGCGAAGCTCGTGCTGCTCACGGTCGTGCTCGGAACGCTGACGGCGAACTGCATGAACCTCTACTCGGGCGCGATGGCCGCCCTGGTCGTGAAGTTCCCGGGGCGCTCGCTGCGCGCGCCGGTCTTCACGGGCGGAGTCTTCTTCTTGCTGACGCTCGCGCTCTTGTTGACGGCCCGCACCGGTACGCTCGCCGCGATCGCCGGGGCGGTCGCCGTCGGCGCGGTCGTCGGCGTCGTCGCACACGTGAGATTCCAGCGCTGGCGGGCTGCCGTCGGCGTCGGCGTCCTCGGCGCGCTCCTGGCAGTGGGCGGCGGCCATCCCGAACAGACGGCGAAGCTCTACACGAACTTCTTGCTGCTGCTCTCGTACTGGGCATCGCCCTGGGCGGCCGTCGTCTTCGTCGATTGGCTGCAGCGCCGGCGCAGCCCGGTGAGCGCGGATCCCGACGCGATGCCGCACGTCCGCCCCGGAACCTATGCGTGGATTGCGGGGCTCGTGGCCTCGGTACCGTTCTGGAATCAAGCGTGGTTCGTCGGGCCGTTCGCAGGTGCGTTTCCCCAGTACGGCGACCTGTCGTACTACGTCGGATTCATAGTCGCCGGCGCGATCGCGGCGATCGCGGGCCGGCAGAGACAACGAGGAGCGCCCGCGTGCTGATCGCAGAACATCTTCAAAAAATCTTCGGCAACGTCTACGCGGTGCGCGACGTTTCGTTTGAGATCGCGCCCGGCTCCACGTTCGGCCTGCTCGGCCCCAACGGCGCCGGGAAGACGACGATCATGCGCATGATCCTCGGCATCTTCACCCCCGACGGCGGCCGGATATCCTGGAACGGCCGGCCGATCGACGCGCGGATGCGCCGCATCTTCGGCTACCTTCCGGAGGAACGCGGGCTCTACGGAAAGATGAAGGTCCGCGATCAGATCGCCTATTTCGGGCGGCTGCACGGTCTGGTCGAGCCGGAGATTACCCGCCGGACCAGCCGCTGGATCGAACGCCTTGGCCTAGCTGAGTACGCCGCGCGGACGTGCGCCGAACTTTCGAAGGGAAACCAGCAGAAGGTGCAGATCGCTTGCGCGGCCGTGCACGAGCCCCAGCTACTGGTGCTCGACGAGCCGTTTTCGGGGCTCGATCCGGTCAATGCCGACACGCTGAACGCCACGCTCGACGAACTGAAGCGCGGGGGAACGACGCTCGTGCTGTCGAGCCACGAAATGTGGCAGATGGAACACCTCTGCGATCGTTTCTGTATCATCGCGGGGGGAGAGAACCGTGCCTCCGGAACGCTCGCGCAGATGCGCGCCGCGTGGCCAACGCGGGTCATTCGCGTAGCGCCGCCGACGGCGGCGCTACGAGCGATACTCGACGCCGTCCCCGGCGCGCGGCCGGTTTCCGGAGAGAACGGCTGCCTCGACTACGAAGTCGCGGCCGGAGCACCGTTGCCGGAGATATTACGCTCGCTCGTGGCGGCCGGCGCGGTCACGCGCTTCGAAGCGATCGAACCGTCGCTGCACGATATCTACATTCACACGATCGAGGAGCCCAAGCCGTGAACGAGATCGTCACCGTCTACTCGGCAGAGATGATGCGCCGCCTGCGCTCGCGCGCGTTTATCCTGGGCCTTGCCATCGGAGCGGTGGCCATCGGCGTGATGATACAGTTTCCGAACTTCATGCAGAGCATCTACACCAATCACACCAACCGGGTCGTCCTCGCCGGAGATCCCGCGCTGTTAGCGCGCGCCAAGGCTCTGCTCGAGAAAGATTTCAAAGTCGTGGCGACGTCTTCGTCTGCCGCGGCGCCGACCGCGCACGATATGAAAGCGCATCGTGCCAACGCGTACTTCATACTCGCTTCGGCGCCGAATGGCCTGACGGTGACCGCCTACGCGCGCGATCCGGGCGACGTCTCGGCTTCGCAACTGCGTCGCCTGCTGCTCCCCCTCAGCATCGAATCCGCAGCTCGCATCTCCGCGCACCGCGCCGAATCGATCGTGAGCATCCCCGTCCGGATCCGCCCGGTCTCCTCCAAGTTCGCAAGCGCGCGGCAATCGAACGCGGCGCGGGGCATCGCGTATATATTGCTGCTGCTTCTCTACCTTCTGATCATCATCAACAGCCAGATCATCATGAGCTCCGTCGCCGAAGAGAAGACCAGCCGCATCGCGGAGTTGCTGATTGCGTCGGTAAGTCCCGCGGCGCTGCTGGCCGGCAAGATCGCCGCCTCCATTACGCTCGCGCTCATCCAACTCGGGGTCTGGGTCGCGGTGGCCGCGTTCGCGGGCGGCCACGGATCGGTCGCAGCGTCGGGCTCGGGTCTGGGCGCGAGCTCGCCGGCGCTATCGCTTGCGGGAGTCTCGGCCACCGAGCTCGCGAGCTTCCTCGTCTTCTTTCTGCTAGGTTCGCTGCAGATGTCGACGCTCTTCGCGTCTTTCGGTTCGCTGATCAACCGCACCGAAGACCTCGGCAGCTTGAGCGGACCACTGATCATGCCGGTGCTCGTGGCATTCTTCATCGCCATCTCCGCGCTCGCGGTGCCGAGGTCGATGCTGGTCGTCGTCGCGAGCTTCGTGCCGCTGCTCTCGCCGTTCGTGATGTTCGCGCGCATCGTCGTCTCGACCGTGCCGCTCTGGCAAGTCGCCGTCGCGATCGCCATCAACCTGATCGCGATCTGGGGCATCGCCGTGCTGGGCGGCAGAGTCTACCGCGTCGGCATGCTGCTCTACGGCCGGCCGCCGAGCCTGAAACAGGTCTGGCGCGCGATGCGCGCTTAGCGAATCAATCGGCGGGCGATCGTG
>JAJXWN010000087.1 GCA_021781595.1 bacterium
CCGTATCGCAGAGCACCAGCAGTTCGTGAGAGCGCATGCTTATATACGGTATACGAACCGCCTGAAGATTTACTGTAGAAAACGTTACAGGCAGATTAGATTATTAGGAGACTGTCGGAGTTGAGCACGTTTCCGTCTTTGGGCCGCCTCTTGTCCGAATACTTCGTTGCTCATCAGTCACGAAGCTACGGCTTCGCTCCTTCCGGCCAAGGACGGCCGTAATGCACGCGGGCACAGGATGTGCACGAGCGTGCTTCTTCGCGCCTCGTCTCCGAACAAAATTCGGCACCAAATCCAAAAACGGCTCAACTCCGACAGTCTCCTAGCCAAGGGCCACATGGAAGCGGATGAGATGCTCGAGGGTCGAAGGCCGGGGCCCCGGCGGCGTTGCCGGCGGGGGGATGCGCCATCTTCACCCTCGTTCCGCGAGCGCAGCGCGCAGGGCGTCGATACCCTCGCCCGTCTTGGCGCTGAGAAGCATCGCGCCGGCCGGCAGCGCCGGCTCGCCGTGGGGAGCGTCCGCCTTGTTGAAGGCAACCAGCCGCGGCTTGGCTTCCAGGCCGAGCTCGCGCAGGGTCGCGTCGACCGCCTCCATCTGCCGAGGCCAGTCGGGGTTGCTCGCGTCCACCACGTGCACCAGCAGATCGGCTTCGTCCAGCTCTTCGAGCGTCGCGCGGAAGGCCGCCACGAGATCCTTCGGGAGATCGGTGATGAAGCCAACCGTGTCCGTCAAGCGGACGTACGCGCCGGGCGCGAGATAGACGCGGCGCATGGTGGTGTCGAGCGTGGCAAACGGACGATCTGCCACTAATACGTCGGTTCGGGCGAGGCGGTTCAACAGCGACGACTTGCCGACGTTGGTATAACCGACCAGCGCGACGAGCGGCTCCTGCCGCGGCGCGGCGCGGCGCGTGGCACGCTGCCGGCGAACCTCGTCGAGTTGCCGCCTCAGCACGGAGACCCGCTCTTGAATGCTGCGGCGATCGACTTCGAGCCTCGTCTCGCCGGGGCCGCGCGTACCGATACCGCCACCGAGGCGCGACAGGTCGGCGTTGACGCCGATGAGGTTCGACTGCCGGTAGCGCAACTGTGCGAGCTCGACCTGCAGTTTGCCCTCGCGGCTGCGCGCGTGCCGCGCGAATACGTCGAGGATCAGCATCGTCCGGTCCACGATCGGGAGCGGCACGATGCGTTCGAGGTTCTTGCGCTGGCGCGGGCGCAGCTCATTCAGCACGAGCAACAGCCCCGCATCGACCTCCTTCGCGCGTTCGGCGATCTCGTGCGCCTTGCCGCTGCCGACCAGCGTCGCAGCATCGACGCGCTCGCGCCGTTGAACGATCCGCTCTACCACGTCGGCACCGGCGGCTCCGGCGAGCGCCTCGAACTCGAGGAGCTCCGGTTCGATGGGGCGGCGCGGATCTTCGATATCGACGGCGACGACGAGCGCGCGCGGCCGCAGGGGGCGGGTGCCGTGCATGGTTAGCGCGCCAGCGGCCGCAGGTGAGCGGCCAGCCATGCGATCCCCATGTTGTACTCGGGTCCGGGCTGCTCGAGTATCGACGGCCGCTCCACGACGAAGACCCGGTGGCGACGAACTGCGCGAAGCGATCTCCACGGTTCGCGATGGAGCACGGCGGGAAGATCCGCCGCCTTCACGGTGACGATCGCGTCGGGCTGAAGTTCGAGAAGGGCCTCAGCGCTGTACTCTCCCCAGGCCGCGGGCAGCGCCGTCACTGCGTTCTCTCCACCGGCTAGCCGAATCAGCGTCGACACATAGGAGCCGGGCCCCGCCGTCCAGATCGGCTCTGACTGCAGCACCACGAAGACGCGCGGCCGGCGGCGAAAGTGCTCGGAAGCTTGGATGCGGCGCGTCCGGCCGCGCAGGCGCGCGATGAGGCGGCGGGCGCTCTCGCGGTGCCCGCTGAGCGCCCCCAACTCTTCGATGTCGCGGAAGATATCTGGGTAGGTGTCGTCTTTGAAGAAACGCGTAGGAACGCCGGCCTCGCGAAGCGACTGCGTTAGGCGCGCCTGGGCGATGATCCCAATCACCACATTGGGTTTCAGCGCGACGATTCGCTCCGCGTCGATACCGGCGGCATCCCCGACGCGCGGCACGTTCTTCGCGCACGGGATGCTCGCGCTGTAGGCGGAGACGCCGACGATCTGGCGGCCGGCACCGATCGCGCAGAGATCGGCCGTCAACGAGGGCACGAGCGATACGATACGATGGGCGGTCTCAAGCACGCGCGGTGCGCGGGCGCCGGTGCAGGCGGCCAACGCCATCGCAGCAGCGGCGACGGTGAAGATCCGTAGAGCGAGCGCGGAGTGGTTACGCAAGGCTTCTGGCTGTTCCGGAGACCAGGAACGCCGGCCTGCACCTGCGTAAAGAGTCCCTTCGCGTCTGCGCGGGGAAGCCGGTGGGAAACCGGCACGGTCGCGCCACTGTAAGCGGGGAGCCGCCCGACGTCACTGCCGCGAGAGCGGCGGGAAGACCAGGGCAAACGGGCTACGATCCGCGAGTCAGGACATCCTAGCAGACGACGTGCATTCCGCCTCGCGTTCAAGGAAGGATTTGCTTGTGACCATACGCGTCTTCACGCGTGCGCTCTGCGCCGCATTTTTCGTTCTATTACCGTTCTCAATGGCTGCCGGCAGGGTTGCCGCGCAGCCGGCACCATCGCCGTCTGCATCCCCCTCGCCTGCACCGCTGCGAGAGATCGCCCACGTCTTCACCAGCGATCGAGCGACCGAGACGCTCGCGGGCGCGGCCCGAACGACCTACGTCGTGACCAAGCAAGAGATGATCCGCCACGGCTACCAAACCGTTGGAGAGGCCATCGCATCGCTGCCGGGGGTAAACCTCGTTCGCTACGGCGCGTTCGGCGCTTCGGCGAATTTCGGCATACGCGGCAGTTCGAGCTCGCAAGTGCTCGTGCTCGTCAACGGCATGCCGGTAGCCGGCGCCGAGATCGACGACGTCGATTTGGAGATTCTCCCAACCAGCGGCGTCGAACGCATCGAGGTCGTCGAGGGGGGCGGCTCGACACTCTACGGCTCGGGTTCCATCGGCGGCATCGTCAACATCATCACGGCACCCGAGGCGCGCCGCACCTTCGCGGCCATATCTTCCGGTTCGTTCGACACGCATTCGCTCGACGTCGAGACCAAGTACGTCTCCTTCGTGCGCACGATCGCGCACAACGACTTCGCGCTTCCCAACGGCACGACTCGCCCGAACGACGACAGCGAGCTCACCGCCGCACGCTTCGCGCTTCATCGCCGGCTCGGCGGGATCGACGCGACGTTCGCCGGCGGCATATCGGCTCAACACCTGGGCGTGCCCGGTCCGGACGGTTTCATCTCGCCGACCAGCCGCGAAAACACCGTCGACAAGGACGTACTACTCGCCTTTACCCGCCGCACGGCAAACGCGGCGTCGACGCTGGATTTTAGCGCAACGGCGCTGCAGACCGCCTACACCTGCGACACGCCCGTCGACCCGAGCTGCTTCAACAGCTACCTCGGTGCGGGAGCGCCGCCGTTCGCGCAGCTGCTCTCCGACGGCCGCGTGCAAGCGAGCCTGCGCAACGTGGTTTCAAACGGGCGCTCGCGCACGATCTACGGCATCGATCTCGCGCGCGACGTCGCGCGTGTAGACGACGGCATCGACCCCCTCGCGATCCATGCGTTCTCGCAGAGCGCGGCGTACGTTCAGCAAGACTGGCTGCTCGGGAGCGGCGCGAGCTTCTATGCCGGCGTGCGCGGCGAACGAGACGGCGCCCAAGGCGGCGCGGTCTCGCCTTCGATAGGAGGCATCGTGCGCCTATCGTCTGCCCTGACGATGAAGGCCAACGCGGCGACCGCCTTCCGCGCGCCGACCGCCGTCGATCTCTACTACCCGGGCTTTAGCAACCCCGCGCTGCAGGACGAGCGTACGCGGGTCGGCGACGTCTCGCTGCTCGACTCGGCACTGCTGGGCGGGGCGTCGCTCACGTGGTTCGATACGAGCGGAACCAATCTCATCGTCCTCGATGCGAACTACGTTCCGCGCAACATCGGCCACGCCTCGATCGCCGGCTTGACGTTCGCCGTGCGCACGGTACCGCTGCACCGCGTGTATGCCGCATTGAATGTTACCAACCTCTACCGCGCGCAAGATCTCGGCACCAATCCGAGCACCGACATCTACGCCGGTCAGCGTCTCCCCGGGCGCGGCCCGGTCTTTGCGAGTAATCTCGAGCTCGGTTACATTGGGAAGCCGCGGGCGGCGCTGCACGGCGCGGGCGTAACGATTCATACGTCGGGGCAACGCGGATTCGTCGACCCGGCGCAACCGATCTTCGATCAACCGGTAGCCTTCAGCTCGATCGACGCGTTCGCGCGGTTCCGGTTAGCGCCGAGCATGCTGCTGACGCTGCGGGGGTACGATCTCGGCAACGAACGGTATGGCGAGATCGGTGGTTATCCGATGCCCGGACGCTCGTTCGCGCTCGAACTGAGCGATCGGTAGCGTGGCCGCCCGGCTGGCAGCTCTTGCGCTCGTCGCGCTGCTCGCGATGCTCGCCGGCCTGTTGGTCGGCGGCGTACCGCTACCGCTCGCAACCGTTCTCGCGGCGCTCGCGCACCCGCATGCCCTTGGCGATGCGGGCACCATCGTCTGGGCCATCCGGCTGCCGCGCGTCTGCGTCGCGGCTACCGTCGGTGCGTCGCTGGCGATCTCGGGCGCGCTCCTTCAAGGCATGCTGCGCAACCCGATCGTCGATCCCTACCTTACCGGCGTAAGCGCGGGCGCGGCCGCGGCGATCGCCATCTGCGTCGTGCTCGGCGTCACGCTCGCGCTGCTTCCCGCGATCGGTTTCGCCGCCGGAATCGCGACCGCGCTCGTGGTTGCCGCGCTCGCGCGCCGCGGCACCGGCATCGACGTCAATCGCCTGATCCTAGCCGGCATATCGCTCTCGGCGCTCTTCTCCGCCGTCATCGCAATCGTACTGACGCGCGCGCAGGCGAGCGGTTACGCCTCCGCGATCCTCTCGTGGCTCGCCGGATCGATGGCCGGCCGCGGATGGCACGAGCTCGCTTTCGCGCTGCCGTATGCACTCGGCGGACTGCTGCTCGCGTTGCTCGCCGTCCCCGCGCTCAACGCGCTGCGTTTGGGCGACACGCGCGCCGCCGCGATCGGCGTCGACGTCGACCGCGCGCAGTGGACGATACTGGCGGCGGCGTCGCTGCTGACCGCCAGTGCGGTCTCGCTCTCCGGTATGGTCGGCTTCGTCGGCCTGATCGTGCCGCACATCGCTCGCCGCGTCGTCGGGTCGGACGCGCGGCGGCTCATCGCCGCGTCGGTGCTGCTCGGTACGGCGCTGACCGTCCTCGCCGACGCCGCCGCCCGCACACTCTTCGCCCCCGCCGAGCTCCCGGTTGGCGTGCTGCTGGCGTTCATCGGCGTACCGGCGTTTCTCTATCTCTACCTGCGTGGCGGAAGGCAGTTCGCATGATCCAAGCGCGCGAGCTGCGCGTGAGAGCCGGCACGCGCACGTTGTTGGAAGGCGTAACCTTCGACGTGCGGGAGCGCGAGTTCGTGGCGGTACTCGGGCCCAACGGCGCCGGCAAGACGACGCTGTTGCGCGCGATCGCCGGTACGGGGCACTTCGAAGGCGGTACGCTGCGGGTCGGAGGGCGCCCGGTCGAATCGCTGGGCGCGAACGAGCGCGCGCGAACGATCGCATACATGGCGAGCGACGACGCGTTCGCCGAGAACATGTGCGTACGCGACGTGGTCGCAATGGGTCGCTACAGCTTCCATCGCTGGTGGCAATGGCACGAAGATCCACGCGACCGCGAGGCTGTCGATGCGGCGCTGCGGGCCGTAGGGATGGAACTATTCGCAGACCGGGCGTTCCCAACGCTCTCGACCGGCGAACGCCAGCGCATCTGGCTAGCGTTAGGGCTCGCCCAGGAGGCACCGTTGCTCCTGCTCGACGAGCCTACGAGCCACCTCGATATCCGGGTCGGACACGAGATCCTCGAACTGCTACGCCATCGCGTTGCCGCGGGAAAGACGGTCGTCTGCGCGCTCCACGATCTCAACGAAGCCGCCGCGTATGCGGACCGCATCATGCTCTTAGGGTGCGGGCGGATGCTCGCCTTCGACCCGCCCGAACGGCTGCTGCGCTCCCCGCTGCTCGAGGATGCGTATGGGATACCGATGGAGGCGGTCGCCGCACCGTCGGGCATCCTGCGCGTCTTTCCGCGCGTCACCAATCGTCGGAGTCGCTGCTCCTCGTGAAGATGTCGGAGGACTTCACCCAACCGTAGCGCCCGCGATAGCGCCCGCTGGTGATGCGAATGGCAATCGCGTCGTCCGTAGCGAAGTGGTATCTTGCATGGACGACTCCCGGCTCGCAGCGTTCCACGACGGCATACGTCCCCGGATGCGCCAGCATCGCATGCGGCATGAGCGAAGATATCGCGGTAACCGAATCGGCCGAGTACTCGACCAAGCGCATCTTCGAATCCCAGACGAGCACGTCGGGATCTTCCGCCGGCCCAAAGAGGCGGACGTGCTGATCTCTGCTCACGCTGCAGTTCGCGGCGGCCGCGGGCACGCCGAGTGCGGCCAGCAACCCGAGCGCCAGCACCGGCAACAGCAGGTTACGCATCGCCGCCATCGGCAGGCGGTTCGATGACGCGGATGGCGAGAACGGCGAGATCGTCGCGCAAGACGTTGCCGCTGCGAACGCGCACCTGCGCCACCAAGCCGTCGGCAAGCAGCTGCGGGTCCCAGCTGCCGCGCTCGATCAGGCGCATCGCGCCATCGGCTTCGAGCAACGCGCCGCGCGCATCGCGCGCTTCGGTCAGCCCGTCGGTTGCCAGCACGATCATGTCACCATCTCCCAGGGTCAACGTCTTGGTCTCGAACTTCTCCTCCATCACTCCCAGCACCGGGCCCGTAACCGCAAGCTGCCGCACGCCGTCCTGCGCGCGGCGGACGTACGCCACATCGTGCCCCGCACTGGCGTACTCCAAACGTAACGTTTGGGTATCGAGCATCCCGACGAACATCGAAACGAACATATACGGATCGTTTACCGTGCGCGGGAACGCCGTATTGAACTCCTGCAGGATGAAGCCCGGATCGCTGCGGCGCAGCGCAATGCCGCGAATCGTGAATTTGATGAAGGCGGTCAGGACTGCGGCATCGACGCCCTTTCCGCTGACGTCGGCGATGAGCAGCAGGGCCGTGCGATCGGAGAGCTGGTAGACGTCGAAGACGTCCCCACCTACGGCCAAGTGGCTGCTGGCTGCGCCGTAGGCGCTGCCCACCTTGCAGCGTGGCAGGGGAACGTGTTCGCTGCGGAATGCACGCTGCAACGTTTGCGTCGTCATGCGCTCCTCGTCCAGTTCGCGATTGAGGCGCGAGCGGTAGACGTTAAACAATATGGCTAGCAGACCAAACGCGACCAGCCAAAACAGGCGCACGTACAGCGATTGGTTGATCTGCTCTTGGGTTTGGCGGCCTACGGCGCGACTGCGGCGGTCGAGCAACGCCTCGATGGCAAGCGCGTCCTTGGTCTCTTCGTCGAGCAAGATCTTACCGCGCTTGTCGATCTCGCGCGGGTGGAGATCCGGATGCTGCAGGAGCGGCTGCGCTACTTCCTGATGCCAGTCCCGGTGCGCGAGCTCGTAGTCCGCCAGCGCGCCTTGCGCTTCGTGGAGGTGCTCGCGTTCGAGTTCGCTCTGCAGCAATCGAACTTTGCTTTCGAACTCGAGCTTGGACGCCTGATAGGCATCCAGGTACGCCGGGTCGTGCGTGATAACGAATTTAGCAATGTAATTCTCCTCGTCGAGCTGCAGTTTGAGCGTCTCTTCGAGGGTAAGTTGCCCTTGCTGGATTTGCGTCTCGCGCTCGAACGAATCTTTGATCTGCTGGCGCGTGGCGAGCGCTCCGGTGACCGCTATCGCGAGCGCGAAGAATAGAATCGCCGTAGCGGTGAGGGTGCCCCTCCCGCGATGCACCTCTTGGAGTACGCGCGAGCGCAAACGCTTCACGCGCCCATCCTCGGTATCCAGCCTCGCCAAGCCTCAGATGCGGCACATATCATAGGGGGAAACAACCAAGCCTCCGAAGCGTGCCTTTATGCAGGCGCAGTTGAATACGGCCATTTTCAAGAGCTACGACGTCCGCGGGATTTATCCGTCAGAACTCGACGAATCCGTGGCGTACCGGATCGGGCGGTGCTTCGTGCCGTTGCTCTCCGCGAAAACCGTCGCGGTGGGCCGCGACATGCGCCCTTCCGGAACGGCGCTCTTCGAGGCATTTGCCGCCGGCGCGACGCAGGCCGGTGCGGACGTGCTGGACATCGGGCTGGTCTCCACCGACGCGTTGTATTTCGCGGTAGGCAACTACGCGCTCGACGGCGGCGTCATGATCACCGCATCGCACAACCCCGCCAAATATAACGGCCTGAAATTCGTGCGCGACCAAGCGC
>JAJXWN010000088.1 GCA_021781595.1 bacterium
GATCGGGTTCGGCGACCGCGGGGTAACGGCCAACGTGCGCGCCGCCGACATCTGCGAAGGAAATCATCCGCAGCCCTGCGTACGGCGCGGCGCAAACTTGATGCTAGCGCGCGTCACACGCATCTATGCGATGACGCACCTCCGCTTTCTGATGTCCAACTATTGCGCGTATTGCGCGCGAGGCGATTTCGCGCTTGGCACCAGCGCCGCGGACGACGTGCCCCATGACGGCGGTGGGCCGGCGCAAGGTGGAACGCGAATCACGTGATATTGATCGCAAGACGGATGACGAGGGGGGGGGTGCAGATGGCGGATCGAGTTGCGATGGGGCGCTGGGCGGCGAGGAGATTTGGTCTTCTCGATCTCACTGCCGTCGTCGCCGATGTCGAAGGCCGAACTATTGCGCTTGAGCCGGATCGTCCTCGCCCGTCTGTCCAAGTGACGCACACGGAGCCGTGGCGACTACTTCACGAGCGATACTTCGACGCGGCGGTTGAGGGCGCGACCGGCGGCGGTGGCGTTGTCGGCGATCGGGCGCGTTAGACCGTAGCCTTTTGCCGTCAGGCTTCCGGCGGCGACACCGTGCTGCGTCAGCCATGTGACGACGGAGTGGGCGCGCGCATCCGAGAGTGTCAGATTATATGCCGCGCCGCCTCGGTTATCGGTATGCCCGGCGATGATCCAATGCGCTCCCGGGCTGCTACGAATCAAACGCAAGACTTCCTCGAGCGACGCAAGGCTATCGGGGCGCAGCTTCGCCGACGCCGTGTTGAAGTGAATGCCGTAGATCGCGACGGTTCCGTTTTTTTGAATCTCGCGTTTCAAATCGGCGCTCGTTTCGGTGTGGCGGCGCAGAGCGAAGTTCGCGACGCCGTGGGTCCCCGCGGGCAGATCGAGGAGCTGCGTCTGGCTATCGTATCCCACCGCGCTTGCTCCGACCGACACCAAGCCTGCCGGAACGCCGCGTAACGCGCAATGCCCGGCGTGGTCGCTCGCCACCGTAACCTGTGCCGCCGCGACCGAGGCTCCTACGATCGGCTTTTGCGTTGCGGCATCCACGACCGTGCACGATATCGTGACGGCGTAGCGGAAGCCGTGCGGGTTCACCAAGATGCGCACGAAATTCACCGCGTATCCGTCGGGCGCGCCGGTGGTGGGATCGTCGATGTAGAGATTGACGGTTCCCGCGCGCAAAATCGGCCAGTATTCGGGCAGCAGGCGCAGCGTCACGAGCTTACCGATCGGTCCCGTTTCGTCGAGCTGGTTGATCGTCTGCTCGAACGACGGAATACGCGTTCCGTTGAGCGAGACTTGAAAGCGCGAGTGAAAACCTACCGGTTGAAAGTCGTCGAGGAACATCTGAAAGAAGACTTGGTGGATATTTGCCGGTAGAGCGCCCACGGCCAGCGGAACGGCCTGCGGCAGATTGTCGGGCCGGGTATCGCAATGCGAGTAGCCGTCGCTCGTGCGCGTGTCCAAATCCTTTTGCGTGACGCCCGTGCCGAGTTCGTTGCGGTCGGTTCCGGGGGCCGCACCGGGCCGCGAGGAGCATACCCACTCGTGCGGCGGCGTCGGAGCGCCGGAGAACGGCGTGTAGTGCGCCGGCCAACCGTACCCGAAATTGTCGATCGCGCCGGTGCGCACCACAAGGTCGGCTTCGGGACCGTTGACGACGCGTTGCGTCTCGTCGGCCCAACCCGGCGGCAGTCCCGGTGGCGGCGTCGGCATCGTCGGCGTCGCAGTCGGACTTTCGGTGGGCGACGCCGGCGGAGACGCGCTTGCTGGAGGCGATGCCGACGGCACTCCGCTTCCTGACGGCGACGGCAGCGGCGAGATCGTGGGCACGGTTTGCGCGAGCGCAGGTGCGGCGCTAGGCGCCGGCGGCGGCGTTTGCGTCGTCGCACGATTCGGCAGCAAGAGGCGCGCCGCAACGATGGCTAGGGCCAAGACGACGATCATGCTCGCGGCGACAATCAAACGCGTGCGCATGTTATCCTCCGCAAAGCTTCCCGTAGATGCCGGTGAGGCCGGCGAGAATCGAGGCGAGTTTGTCGCCACCCTCGCCGTAGAGCCAATTCGCCCATCCGCCGCCCGCGGCCGACATGGTGGCGTTGCAGAGCGCCTGCGCTTCGCATTTCGCCGGAGCGCCCTCCATCGATCCGCCTTTCGCAAGCACGCCGACCGATTCGGTCAGCAAGCAGAGGTCGAAGTCGGAGACCAGCGTTGCGTGATCGACGGCGGCCGCCGCAACGTCGCTGGTGCGAACGTATTCGATCTCCTCTTGCCCGGCGCCCGATTCCATGCGCCCGATCGCAGAACCGGATTGCGGATCGATCTCCCACCAGGCAACGTGGGACGCATCGCCCACGCGCACCGCCTGCGGGATTGCGACGACGGCCCCGCGCGCGAGCGAATTTCCAATGGCGGCGGCGGCAAACGCGGGTACCGGCGGCGGCGACGCCGAGGGCGCAACCGCAACCACCGGCGCCGAACCGGCTTGTGCGAAGACGACGCGCGTGGTCACCGGCTTGGCCCCCACAACCATCGCAAGCTGCGCCTCGTCGCCGTCTTCGATGATGCCGCGGGCCAGATTGTCGGCGACCGCGGCGGAAGCATTCGCACCGTCTGCGTCCATGGCGGATTCCACGATGTCGAAATCGTTGCGCGCGATCATCTGCGAGCCGTTCCAGTCGAGCACGCGATGCACGAACGCAATCGTTGGGCGGTTAAAGAAAAACGCCGTTCCGTCTTTCGCGTCGATCAGCGCGCGCAGCAGTTGGTCGCGTTCCATAAAGCGCATCACCGAAAGCGGATAGGCTTCTTCTCCGTTGGTGGGCGGACCGCCCCGCTGACCGTTGGCGACGTATCCGAGCACCGACTGCAGTTCGTCGGCACCTTGCACTTCCCGCATCGCCAGGAACTGAGGATCGAGATCGCCGCCCACGGCCAAGCCGAAGTAATTGGTCGTGAGCGCGTACGCGGTTTTGCGCGCGCTCCAGCTCGGGTCGATGGCCGTGCCGCTCGCGTCGGAACGGTCGACGATCGTTTGGCTCTGCACCAGCGGCGCGTAGCCGGGGCGATCGGTTTCGATCTCGAGCCGTAGGCGCAGCAAGCGCGGGCCACTCGACGGATCGGCTTGAAACGCATCGCTCGTCGACGAACTAACGCCCAGGCCCACGTATGCCGTGAACGACGTGGAATTGGCGAGCGTGCCGAGCGTCGCGCTCGGGTCGCCGATGCGAATCGCGATCGGCTGTGCGTAGGCATCGGCGGTGCGCGCGCTCGCTTCGACCAATTTCTTCGTGGTGACGGCGGCGGCATCCGTGAAGTCGGCGAGCACGCGCACGTCGATCGTTGGATAGAGCGCGTCGGGCAGCGCGGTCGCCGGCGGGTCGGTTGGTGCGGCGCCCAGGTGCGTGCCGGGCTGCGCGCTCGGCATCGTGGGATCCAAGTCGACCCAGTTGCCGTTTTCCTGCGCCTGCAGCCACCAATGATCGCGCAGGTTCTGCGCCCACTGCGTGCGCAGCGCCGCGTCGCTGCTCGCCAGCGGCACGTTTCCTTTTGCGAGCGCCTGCGTGACTTGCGAGATAAACGGTTGCGCCGCAGCGAGCGCCGTTTGATACGTCTGCGCGACCGCGGCGGGAGGATTCGGTGGCGACTGCGGCTGCGCGAGGATCGAGGTTATCAGCGCGGCGATTTCGGCATCGGAGAGATTCGCATGCACGAAACGCACTGCGATGCCCTTGGTGCCCAGCAGTTGCGCCAGCAGTAGCGTTTTGTCGTCGGGGCTACCGCTGCGGCTCATCAGCGCTCCGAGCCCGCCACGCATCGCGCCCGCATAGGCTTGCGTCTGAATGCGATCGCGCACGTACGCAAACACGGCATTCGCATCGGACAGTTCGGCGCCGCGCGCGGTTTCGTCGTAGCCGTCGCTGCCGAGCTGCTTTCCGACGGCGTCGATCGCCGCGAACTGCGCCGCGACCGCCGGCGAGAGCGCACGGCAGGTGCGCTTGGCCGATGGCACGGGGCTTGGCGTGGCGCCCGTTGCGGCGTTGCCCAGGCCGCCGAAGGTGCCGATATTGCTCGCACCGATCTGGTGCGCTCCGCCGGCGCCCGGCACCACCTGGTCGAGCGCGTTCGCCTCGGCCTGGGACGGCGGACAGGTCACGGCCACCGTTGGGAAGGGGCCCGTCGCCACCGCTTGCGGCAGCAGGCGCCGCACGAACAGCACGCCCGCCACGACGGCGGCGCCCACGACGCAGAACCCTAAGACGATCGCGAAGAGTCTCAACCGGGATTCCCCCTATGACCGCTGACCGTCCGATTCTAGCCGCCGCCGGATGATTCCGGCTGTTTTCCGGGCTCTCGCTGCTGTGATCGGTACATTGCGCTGGTCTACGTGGGAGCGGACGTCGAGATTTCGATCGTCATCCGGTCGCCGCAATCAGAGAGTCTTCAATAAACCGGAAAACCTCTACACAGGGACTCGCCAAGTTCGACGCTCCCACCGGAAAGGTCCAGTATCACTCACCGCGGCGCGCGGGTGGCAGACGATCAGCAAGTGGCCCTCACCATTGCGTACGGCAGCACTCACGCGGACCTGGTGCGTGGGCAGGAAGGTTCTCATGCCGGCACCGTCCGGACGATTGGGGCCAGCCTGTCGTCCGGCCGAACGCTACCACGCTGTAACTCACGAATACATGCCATCTGGGCGTCGGAGTCAAGGCTGGAATAGCCGATCTTCGTAACGGCGCGGTCGAGCATATACGGCGCGAGACTTAACCCGATTTCTTGCGGCGATCGGCGAAAAGCGAGCGGCCGCCTGCTTGAAGTCAAAGCATGCGATGAGGTTGTTGGCGCGCCGATCGCTGCGCCCCGGCGGCCGAAAACCAAACACGCCTTCCGTAAACCGCAAGATGCTGCCGAATTTGTATGGCCGCGCTGGCACGTACGAGGCCGGGCAAAATGTCTTCGCGTATGGCAAAATCCAGCGATAGCGATGTGGTAACGCGGTCGTGCTCCAACCGCTGGTTCAAGCCGAATTGATCTGGGCGCGCTTTTCCCGCCTACGGTGGATTTTGTCATCCCGAGTTGGTCGTAGAGTCCGCACGAATCATCGTCATTGCTCTCGGCGGCAGCAGATCTCCATCTTGTTGCCCTCGCCATCTTCGAAAAACGTTGCGTAGTAGTTCGGACCGTACTCAGCTATGAGCTGCGGCGACTCGAATGCGCGTGCGCCGGCCTCTTGCGTAATCTTTGCGAGACGGTCAACTTCAGCGCGCGATCGGGCAGCAAAGGCAATGCGCGTGCCGTTCGGCCGGTGTCCTTTCTCTTCAACGATCCAAATGAATGGGTCGGAACCGCTTTCATTCGGCCTATGATATCCAACGCTATCGGTCTCGACGTGTACATCGACATAACCCATCGCCGTAAACAACGCATCGTACAGCGGCCTGACCTTCGCCAGTTCGCCGACGCGAGCATCGACGTGATCGTAGCCGGAATTCGCCATGTGAACCTCCGGTTCGAGCCGTTGCCCGGCGAGCCCGGCGGTTTTCCGGGTCCCTCGGTGAGCCGAGCCGCCGGTTCGGCACGAAGTGACGCCGAATCAGCACGACGTGCAGCAAGAAGCCTTATCGCACGGCCATAAGGAGACATCGCTCCCGTCGTTTTCCCGGAGCACTTTCGCTCGGGGGGCATGCTGGCGTTGCCACCGGCGGCGATCGCAAAGCAGCGATTCGCGGCGTGATCACGGCGAACAACTGCCGTGGGAGGGATTCGCATCCGAACAACCGCATCGTGCTATAACGCGGTGCGTTTCGTTTTGTGACAACCCCGCAAACGTGATGGTAGCGCGCGTCACACGCATATCGGCCGGCGTGTTACGCGAATATGAACGCGCCTGCGAACCGCCGTATTCTGCAATTGGCATTCGTCGCTTCGATACTCGCACACGTCGTGGCTGCAGCCGCCACTCACGGTCTGAGCGAGGTACATGCCGCGCTTTCGCAGCGTCCGGCGACGCTCCACATCTTTCGCGTAGCGACGCCTCCGCCGACTCCGCCGCCGACACCGAAGCCAAGACCGCGGCCGGCGGTGCCGCGGCCGGTCGCGGCTCATCGAATCCGCGTATCGCATCCGGTGCATCTTCAACACCTACGCCGCTCTACGCGCCGCGTCGAAGGGCTCGTCGTCGCCGGCACGCCGGCGCCGCCTGCCGGACCGGCGACGGTTGCCTCCGGTTCGCCGAGTCCGCCGCCGGCTGCCGGAAGGCCTAGCCCCACTCCATCCTGCGCCGTTCCGAACGTGGCGGCGACGGCGCTGAACGTTGCGCTGCTTGATGAGCCGCAAGCGGCCCGCGACGAAAGAATAACCGGCGAAACCAGCGTCGAAGTGCGGTTATCGGCGACCGGCGCCGTCGTCGCCTTGCGGATCTACCGTTCGAGTGGGAATATGCTGCTCGACCAGGCGGCGCTGCGGGCCGCGCGATCGTCGACGTACGCGCCCCAGCTGGAAAACTGCCGCCCCGTTGCAGGCTCGTATCTATTCGACGCCGAGTTCGAGTAGCGTGACGCGCGCGAACCTCCATGCGCGCGCGTTACGCCACAAGGGGAGCGCCCTTGCGCGTGGAATCAAGGTCGGTCACCTTGCCAAGGTAGCTCAGTCGGTAGAGCACGTGACTGAAAATCACGGTGTCGCCGGTTCGATTCCGGCCCTTGGCACCACCGGGTTCCGGCAGCGGCCAGGCGTGGCTGCCCGCTTGGCAGATTCTCAAGTCGTTCGCAGAAGGTTCTTCGCCCGGGCGTAGACTGACGTTGCGGGCTTTACCCCGGATACCGTTTCTGCTAAGGTGCTTAACATATGACGTCGCCGCGCGAACGTAGCGTTCAAGACTTCGATCTCGGCTTCGGGCCGCTGGAGGCCCGCGTGATGGACGTTCTCTGGGCGCGGGGCGGCTGGATGACGGTCGGCGATACGCTGGAGGCGCTCAATGCCGGTCGTCGCCGCAAGCTCGCCTATTCGACGGTCAAGACGATCCTCACGAACCTTGGGGAGAAGGGCCATTTGCGCCGGCGTGTCGCCGGCCGGGCGTACGAGTACGTGCCGGTGCGTTCGCGCGCGGAGGCCGAGCGCGGCGTGATGCGCGCTTTCGTGCGCCCGGTCGTGGCTCGCGGCGGTCTGCTCTTGGCGCATCTGGTCGACGAACTCGGAGTCGACGACACGACCGTCGCAGCGCTCGAAAAATTGATCGCGCGCAAGAAGCGGGAGCGCGGCTCGTGAGTGATATGACGCAAGCAATCGCGCAGTGTCTGTTTTCCGGTGCACTCTTTGGCTCGCTTTGCGCGTTACTGGTCGTTCCGCCCGGCACGTACCTCGCCGTGCGCCGGGTGCTCGCGATGCTGGGGGCGCTGGACGGTGACCCAGCGTGGCAGGCGCCGCTCGCGGCCGTTGCCGCGGCGCTTCCGGGCGGCGCGTTCTTTGCCACCGCAGTCGCGGGGCTGGTGCTCGCGTGGCGTTCGCAATGCCTGCTCTATCCCGAAGGGCGAGCGATGTTCGCCGTGCTCGCTATGTTCGCCGCGTTCGCGATCGTTCGCGCGGCCGTGATTTCGTGGCGGCGGCATGCCGAGGTGCGGGCATTGCTTCGTGCCGCGTTGCCCGCCTCGCCGGCCGTCGCGCGCATCGGGCGCGAGCTCGGCGTCGCAGTGCGCGAAGTTGCGACGGCCGGCACGCTCTGCGCGGTGGCGGGCGCTTTCCGCCCGGTCGTGCTCGTCTCGCACGATACGCTCGGCCTGTTGTCCGGCGGCGAGTTGCGCGCGGCGCTCTCGCACGAAGCGGCACACGTGCGGCGCTTCGATCCGTTGGTTGGCGCGCTCGTCGACTTTTTTGCGGAACTCTTCCCGTTGAAGGTGTTGGAGGCGGTGCGGATGTATTGCGATGCGCGCGAAGCGGCGGCCGATCGGCGTGCGGTACGGGGATCGGATCGCATCGATCTCGCGAGCGCGATCGTCGCGATCGCCAAAGGCGCCGCTGCGCCGCAATCGTCGGTGGCGCTGCACGGCCGGCCGGAGCGCCTCGGAGAGCGCGTGGAGCGGCTGCTCGGCGCGGCCGGCGCTCCGTCCGCAAGCGCCGCGCAGCGCGGACCCGCTCTCGCGTCGCTCGCAGCCGTCGCTGCGTTCGGCTTTTTCCCCGTAGTTGCGATGCTCCTCGACCTCGC
Organism: bacterium; assembly: GCA_021781595.1. Taxonomy (GTDB): domain Bacteria; phylum Vulcanimicrobiota; class Vulcanimicrobiia; order Vulcanimicrobiales; family Vulcanimicrobiaceae; genus JAJYFL01. The sequence goes on from JAJXWN010000088.1 coordinate 8,216, forward strand.
GACCTGCACGATGGGCGGGCATCGTGTTTAGCGCTCGCGCCGGCGTTTATTTATGCGTAAGTGCTAAGCGTCTTAGCCGTTACGCATACGTGGAGGCGCGCCTTCGGTGAGCGCGGGGCAAGCGGGCGTGTGGCAGACGGCGGCGTATGCGTTGGCGATACTCTTTGCACTAGCGGCTATCGCCGCGTTCCAGTTCGCGCGAGAGGCCGAACGCCGCGGCTCGAAACCGCAGTGGTTCACTCCGGCGACGATCCTCCTGGCCGCGATT
>JAJXWN010000089.1 GCA_021781595.1 bacterium
GACGATCTTCGAGGCGAGCATGGCGCTTGGCAGCACGACCTGGCAAGCCGTGACGCGCGCGGTCTTCCCCAGCGTTCGTAAGGGTTTTTTGGCGGCGGTGCTGGTGGCGCTCGGACGCGCGCTGGGAGAGACGATGGCGGTGTTGATGGTCTGCGGGGCGGCGATCAATCAGTTCCCGAGCAATATCTTCCAGGCCGTCAACACGATCGCGGCGGTGATCGTGTCGCAGCTCGACTCCGCGCTGACGGATGCGAGCGGTATGGCGCAGCGCTCGCTTGCGGAACTCGCGCTCTTACTCTTTCTGATCACGCTGTTCGTCAACGTCGTCGCACGCTTGACGCTACGCGGTGCCGATAGGAGTGCGCAGTGAGGCATCAGCGCATCAGCAGGCTGGCGTCGCGCGCGTGGTGGTCCGTGAGCGTCTTGGCGCTCGCCGGGGTGCTCGTCGTGCTGTTCGGCATCTTCTGGTTCGTTGCGGTGCGCGGCATTCCGGCGTTGCGCCCGGCGCTGTTCACGACGGTGACCAGCGGTGTCGCGGGCGGTCTCGAGAATGCCATCGTCGGTACGCTGCTGCTGGTCGGCGCCGGACTCGTGCTCGTGACGCTCGTCGGGATCGGTACGGCGATCTGGATCGTGGAATACGCGCCGCCGCGCGCGCAAGAAGTCTCGCGCTTTCTCATCGATGTGCTCGCGGGTGTGCCATCGATTGTAGTCGGATACTTTCTCTACGTCGTTTTCGTGGAAGGCCTCGGCTGGGGCTTTTCGCTCGTCGCCGGCGCGTTCGCGCTGACGATCGTGATGTTGCCGTACGTGGTGCGCAGCAGCGATCTCGCGCTGTCGGGAGTTCCGCAAGCGTTGCGCGAAGGTGCGTTTGCGCTGGGGGCACGTCGCGCCACGGTGCTCTTCGGCGTCGCGATTCCGTGGGCGATCCCGGGCATGCTGACCGGGCTGTTGGTGGCGACCGGCATCGGGTTGGGCGAAACGGCGCCGCTGATCTATACGGCGGGTTGGTCGAACTTCATGCCGAGCCTCGCGCCTACGCACAGCCCGGTCGGGTACCTGACCTACGTCGTCTGGACGTTCATCAGCCAGCCATTCCCACAGGCGCACGCGCTGGCGTACGCAGCGGCCGCGCTGTTGATGATCTTCATTTTTCTGACGAACCTGGTCTCGCGTAGCGCGGTCGAGTACTGGAGCGCACGCTCGCGCCGCGGCTAGCGCCGGGCAGGCCAGCCTTAGGTCATCCTGTTGACGGCGGTACCGTCATGGACTATCATTCTATAGAACGCTAGAATGAGTGAAAGCCGATGCCTGACGCACGCCGCCTAAAGGATACGCTCTACGAATACTTCGCGCGTATAGGGAAGGCTACGAGCAGCCCCAAGCGCTTAGAGATTCTCGATCTCCTCTGTCAAGGAGAGAAGACCGTCGAGGAGATCGCAAAGCAGGCGCAACTCGATGTGAAAAACGCGAGCGCGCACCTGAAGGTGCTGCACTCGGCGCGTTTAGTGGAGGTGCGGCGCGAGGGAAAGTATGCCCATTATACAGTTGCGGACGAGATGGTCGCGCACTACTGGCTGATGACACGCTCGATGGCGGAGCACCGCTTTGCCGAGGTGGAACGGGTCGTGAAGAGCTATTTCAAGGAACGCGAAGTCATGTTACCGCTCGATCGTCAAGCGTTGTTGGGCAAGGCGCGGCGCGGTCAAGTCGTCGTACTAGACGTTCGCCCGGTGAGCGAATACGAGAAGGCGCACTTGCCATATGCGAGATCGCTGCCCCTCGCCGAACTCGAACAGCGTCTGGCAACGTTGCCGCGCAACAAGCAGATCGTGGCATACTGCCGCGGACCCTATTGTGTGCTGTCCGTGGAGGCGTTGAAGGTGCTTCGCCGGCGCGGTTTCAACGCACTCCGGTTGTCCGACGGAGTATTGGAGTGGCAAGCCGCCGGGTTGCCGGTCGTGCATAGTTCTTCTGTCGTCCACAGTTCTTCTTCGGAGGTATAGAGATCGTGGCAACGCTATTCGTCTTGAACGACCCGCCATATGGCACCGAGCGCAGTTACAACGGGTTGCGCCTTGCGGGGTCGCTGGCACGGAGAGGTCAAGAGATTTTCCTCTTTCTCTTGGGAGATGCGGCGGTATGCGCCAAGCACGGTCAGCGCGTACCGAATGGCTACTACAATATCGAGACGATGCTGAAAGCGGTCGCTAGGCATGGAGGGACGGTCGGCGTCTGCGGTACGTGCATGGATGCTCGCGGGATCGGTGACGCCGAGCTCGTCGAAGGCGCTCATCGCAGCAGCATGGACGAGTTGACGGATTGGACGCAGAACGCCGAGCGCGTTCTGGTCTTTTAGCAATTGCAGGAGAGCGGATGGCTGAGATGGGCGGAAGAACGGCGCTGATTCTTGGCGGCGGCATCGGTGGGATCGTCGCCGCCAACGAACTTCGCCGTCGCTTGTCGCGCAGCGATCGCGTTCTGGTGTTCGAGCGCGCGGATGAGCACGTATTCGCACCGTCGCTCTTGTGGCTTGCGATCGGAGATCGCGACGCCCGCGCGATCCGTACGCCGCTTTCGCGGTTGCTGCGCCGCGGCATCGAGGTCGTCCACGGCAGCGTCGAGAGCATCGATCCGCTGCAGCGCACCGTAACGGCAAACGGCGAACGATACCAAGGAGATGCAATCGTCGTCGCGTTAGGGGCTCAACTGGTGCCGGAAATCATTCCGGGCCTCGAAACAGCCGGTCATAACGTGTATACGCTCGAGGGAGCGCTTGCTCTACGCGAAGCACTGCGTGGTTTTCGGACCGGTCGTATCGCCATCCTCACCGCCGCGCCGCTCTACAAGTGTCCGGCGGCGCCATATGAAGCGGCCATGCTTATCGAGTACGATTGCCGTCGCCGCGGCGTACGGAAAGATGTCCGAATCGACGTTTTTGCGGCGGAACCCGGGCCGATGGGCGTCGCAGGGCCGGTCGTATCGGCCTCCATCAAAGAGGCGCTCCGGGCAAAGAATATCGGCTATGATCCCGGACGGCAGATTTCGGCCGCCGACGCATCCGGAAAGCGCCTGACCTTCACGGACGGTTCGACGGCCGCGTACGATCTGCTCGCTTACGTGCCGCCGCATCGCGCACCCGTGGTCGCCGTCGCTTCGGGGCTCACCGACGGGACCGGTTGGATTCCAGTGAATCGCAACACGCTCGAGACGGCGCATGAGGGAATCTTCGCGCTCGGAGATGTGTCGACTATTCCGCTATTGCTGGGGAAACCACTACCGAAGGCCGGCGTTTTCGCTCATGCGCAAGCAAAGGTCGTCGCTCGAAACATCGCACGCGCGTGGACGAAGCGCGGCAAAGCGGCGGCCTTCGATGGGCATGGCGCCTGTTTCGTCGAAGTGGGCGACGGCCGGGCCGGCATCGGGAAGGGGAATTTCTACGCCGAACCGATGCCGGAGGTGGCGCTGTACCCGCCGAGTCGCCCGCGGCACTGGGGCAAAGTCATCTTCGAGCGGACGTGGCTTCATCGGCTCTTCTCACAACCACGCTAGCGCCGGCTCCTGCGGGGAGCGAATCCGGCGGGGAGGGTCTCTTCGCCGGGGATCGTGACCGGCGTGATACCGAGCGTGCTGCATGACATCCTCGCTGGGAACGAGTCTACCACGCCGCTCGGAATCTCGGCGACACTTGCGGCTATCGGCGTCTTCGTGCCGGCTAAACGAGCTGCATCGAAGGCGCCCAAGAGATCGCTGAGGCGTGAATCGTTGTCGCGCGGACCCTCCGGCATGAAGGGCGCTTCGTCCGGAAGCGTCGCGAGCGCGGGCAGGTCGAAGAGCACGCCGAGGAACTTCGCGAACGAGGCGTGATCGGAGATCTCGCTGACGATCGCGTGCGACTTCGCGTAGGGCGAGATCAGCAACGCAGGCACGCGCGGGCCGTCACCACAGGGGTGGCCGTCGGGGCAGCGCTCGAACTGCGGCGGCGGAACATGATCGTAAAATCCCTCGGAGTCGTCCCAGAAGACGAAGATCGCGGAGTCGTGCCAGTACTTGCTGTGCGCGACGGCGTTGACGACCGTCGCGACGAGCGATTCGGAGAGCTGCGAATCGGAGTATCCGGGGTGGTCGTCGTCGCCTTGGAAGTTGCGTTGCACCTCGGGGTTCTCGTTAGCCGGCTTCCATCCGAAGGAGTTCCCGTAGCCGCCCTTTACGAAGACGACGCTGCGGCTTCCGAGGGTTCCGTGCTCGATCGCCGGGACGAGGTCGCGTATGTTGTGGACGCCGCTCCAAAAATGCGGGTTGTTTCGCAGGTAGCCGAAGTACTGCAGCGCGTTGTGGTGCGTCACGTAGGCTTGCGAGGGTTTCTTCGCGTGGTAACCCTCTTGATACCATCCCCATGGAATAGCGGGACGGCCCATGCGCGCGAGAGCCCCGATGTCCTGCCGAACGCCGGCGGCGTCCTTGCGCGCGTCGACGGCGGTCTTACCGGAAAGCGTCAGAAAGATGTTGGCGTATGTCTGGTCGAGTTGCGTGTGGTGCGGTTGCGAACGATACGGCCCAAAGGGAGGATCCATGTCATCGACAACCGGTTCGCCGGGTCCGCGGTCGTTGCGCGCAACGCGCTCTTTCGGGTTCCGTGCCCACTGCGTCTGCCCCGTCTGCGCGGCGATCAAGTCGATATTGCCGGGCGTCGACGGGCCGTACATTCCTTGGAAGAAGTGATCGTACAGCGCGAACGCGTTCGCATATTTCCACAGAAACGGAATCGTATCGCAGTCCTCGTGTGCCATCGTCAAGAGCCCCATGCGCTGGGCATTCTCGCGGCTTTGGCCGTCGGCAAGCGCGTCGAACTCCTCCGTTGCGACGTAGAGGTCCATGCGGCCGTCGTCGGCTTTGGTGATCAGCGCGGGGCGCGCGTGGTTGGCGTCGGAGACGTCGGAGTCGGTGATGCGGAAGGGCGTTACCCACTGGTTGCCGAGCGCGTCGTACTGCCGGAAGCCGTGGGTCTGCGCGCCGGGCGAGGCGAGATTGTCGGCGCCCGGAAACGTGCCGAAGTACGAATCGAAGGACCGGTTCTCTTGGTAGATGACGAAGACGTGCTTGACATGTGCGCGCAGGTTGGCGACGAATGCGGCGTTCTCGCCGCTACGGGGCGGCGCCGGCATCTGCGACCGCGCCGGGGCGGCGGAGAGCAGGAGGACGATCGCACATAAGGCCGCTACAAAACGATGCATGGCGTGGCTCCGTTCTGGTGTTTGCAGCCATCTGCGCCAACGGCGGGAGAATCCCTCCGACTAGGAGGCTGTCGGAGTTAAGCACGTTTCCGTCTTTGGGCCGCCTTTTGCCCGAATACTTCGTTGCTCATCAGTCACGAAGCTACGGCTTCGCTCTTTCCGGCCAAGGACGGCCGTAATGCACGCGGGCACAGGATGTGCAGGAGCGTGCTTCTTCGCGCCTCGTCTCCGAACAAAATTCGGCACCAAATCCAAAAACGGCTCAACTCCGACAGCCTCCTAGGAGCCGTCCATCTGGAGCATCTGCTGCGCGGCGCGGCGCACCGTCTCTTTCGGATCGCGTTGGGCCACGGCTTGCACGACGCGATATGCGTCCGGGAACCTGCTGCGTACCGACCAGATCGCGTCGACCGCAGGGATCCGCACTTGGCTGCTCGGGTCATGGCGGGCTGCGTGGACGAGTGCCGAAAAATCGCCGGCCCGGATCCGGTGATAGGAGAACGCCGACACCGCTGCGGCTCGCACGTTCCCGCTAGCGTCGCTCGTCACGGCCGAACGCAGCGCTGCATCGACGCCGTTGCCGTGCAGCCAGCGCAGGGAGTAGATGGCTGCGGCTCGGATGTCGTCGTTTGGATCCTTCCGATACGCAAAGATCGCCGGCTTCGCTTCGGGCAGCCCGGCGTTCCCTAGCGCTTCGAGGACGACTAATCGTCCCTGCGGCGATCTCGTTGCTGCGAGCCGGTCGATGAGGCCGCGCACGACGGCTGCCGCTCGCCGAGCATCGGAGGCGCTCAATCGTTGTGCTGCTATTCCGAGCGAGAGCAGCGCGGTGCTCGGAGCCTCACGGGTGAGCGGGCCGGAGGCAACGCTCTCGAGCAGCGCAATCGTGCGGGCCTCGGGACGGGCGGCCGCGGTGAGGTTCCCTATGAGGGACGATTCGGCTTGGCGGTCGTTGCGTCGCGAACGAATGAGTTGGCGCAACGCGGCTTGTGCCTGCGGCGTGCCGGCGCCTCCGAGCGCGCTCACCAAGACGCGGAACGTGGCACTGCCGGTGCTCGCTCCGAGCGCGACCGGTTCGAGGCTCGCGATGGCGGCGGGATCGAGAAAGAACAGCGCTTGGAACTTGGGTTCCAAGGTCCCGAACAGATATTGATGTCCGCGATCTTGCGCTTTTGCGAGCGCGCGCACCAGTACGTCGAGGTCATCAGGCCCGAGGGTCGACGCATACGTCTGCCGCTCGACCGCCGCGTGCGAACGATGCTGCACGAAACCGATGGCCTTGACGCGGGCGGCGCGCCGCGACGCGCGCCGTACGAGCTTCGCGAGTTGCCGCGGGCTAAGGGTCGAGCGAAGGACCTCGACCAGCGAGACGACCGACTTCGAGGCAGAGAGTTCCTGTCCCGAGAGCGTCGATGTCGTAACGAGCGTTCCGTGCAGCGACGCGAGATATCCGGCGGAACTAAAGCGCCCGTCAAAATGTCCGTCGGCCTTCACGTAGGGGCGTAGGAAACGCCTGTTGGGCCGCGCCGGCGGCGCCGGCAGCGATAGGGTATTTTCCTTAAAGACGATCGTTGGCGAGAAGGCGGTCTGCAGTGGCTCAACCGCGTAGTCCGCCCGGTGGCCGCCATCCGGGTCTCCCTCGACGACGCTCCACGCGTGCGTGCCGGCCGGGCCGGTGACGGCCTGTATGAGCGCGACGACGGCACGCAGCATGGCGCTATCGACGGGCGAGGTATCGGCGGGGAAACGGAGCGATTCGATCTTCCCCCTTGGGCTGAGACTCAGATCGACCGAGACGCCGATATCTCCCGCAAGGCGGTCTTCGCCTGCCGCGTCTTCGACGCCATTATGCAGTAACCGTACGCGCGGCCGGCCGAACTGCAGCGCGACGAGTTCGCGGGTCGCGGTCGAAGAGAGCACGGTTACGGTCAAGCGATCGGCGAAAGCGTAAGCGAGCGTTTGATCTCCCAGCGCAGCGTCTCGGCGCGCGGCGTTGAAGAGTGCTCCCGGGCGGGCGGCAGCGCTCGACTGGTAGGTCAGATCGTAGACGGTGACGCTTCCGGGCTTCCACGCATACGCCGGCGACCTTTGGCTGAAAACGGCTCCGACCGTGGTAAACGCAGCTAACACACCGCCCGCTAGAACGAGCACCCAGAGAGGTACGACCGGGCGACCGCCACGCGATCGCCCGGTCGTACGCACAGAACCCACCGTACGCTTCTCCGTTCAGTCCAGTTAGCGCACGTTGAGGGTCGTAGAGGATACTCGTTCGGCGGTCGAACGGCGCCCGCCGCAGCACGGTGTTTCGACTCTTATAGGTTGGATTTTCATAGCCGGTGGGAAAACCAGCTCCTCTTTCATGAACGGGCGGCCGATGTCGACATTCGTCCAAGGCTCGCCCGCGAGCGTCCCACTCTCCAGCGTCACTCCGTTGAACGAAAAGAGCGGTACCGTCTGTTTGGCGCAGCCCCACAAGATGCACTCTTGGGCGAAAATATCGACACTGCCACTGAGGGTGGTCAACGTATCGTTGATCTGGTATCTGTATTGGAACGCCAGCTGCGTCGGTACTTCTTGAAACTCCATTCCGGCTGGCGGCGTACCGAGAGATGCCGGTCCCGGGATGGCCGGACCCTCTGAGAGACCGATAAGGTCGGCTGCTCCGATGAGGTCGACGCTAAATGTCAGGACGTTGAGGTTGCCCTCGACGCCGGCCGAGAGACTCGCTACCACGGCATCGATGCTTAGAGCGACGGCGAAGCTTGCCGTCAACCCGGCCGACGGCGTGACCGTGGCGGCGACGCCGATGCCTTCGAGTGCGATGTTGTACGCAAGACCGAGCGTTCCGGCGACCGCCGCGCTGAAGGCGACGTTGAGCCCGGGCATGATTGGAATCGGGACGGTGATGCTCACGAAGGTTTCCGAATCCGTCCACGAATTTTTCCAGTCGGCCGAAGCGCTCTTGCTCCAGACGCTATTGCCTCCGAGCGAAATATTGATTGACGCCGAGTCGACGCCCGTAGACTTCGTGAGAGTAGCGGAGGTTACAGACGGGTCGGTTCCTTTAAACTGCGCCTTTGCCGAGAAGATATCGAAGGGATTGTTGAAGAGCGTGATCCCCGTGTCGGCGCTCGCGCTCCCGTCCGCACCCTTGGAGATGTCGCCGGCTAACTGGAAGTCGAAGTTGAGATACGCCGCCGCC
>JAJXWN010000005.1 GCA_021781595.1 bacterium
GTGCGGGCGCGGGTGCGGCGAGAACGCAGAGCAGTCCCCCGGCGCAGAGGGAGGCGGCGATCGCGAAAGCGGTACGCGACGAAAGGCGTAAGCTCATGTGGCAGCTTTTTTAGCCTCAGCGAGGGGGGGGGGTGCCTCCGTTTCGTGGACTTCCCCGCATTAGCGGACCCGCCATTTTCATGGCGGCGGACGTTCGCGCCCTGGAAGGAAGCTCGGCGACAAATCTGAATATCACTCGCAAATCACAATTGCGAAACGTTATCAGATTGGGGTCCGGCAGCCGTGATCGACCTCTGGAATCCGCAGGTGCAGGAGCTCGGTGGCGCCGCCGCCGTTCTCGGGACGGCATTGCTCCTAGGGATTGTCCACGGCGTCACGCCAGACGAACATACGTGGCCGATCACGTTCAGCTATGCGGTCGGAAGTTACAGCACGCGCGGCGGCATGCGCGCGGGCCTTCTCTTTTCGCTAGCGTTTGCGTTGCAGCGCGCTATCGCGTCCGAGCTCGCCTATTTCGCGCTCGTCCGGCTCTTAGCGTGGGATCGCTGGGAATACTTCGTCTACGTTGTGGTCGGGCTCACGATGGCCGGATCCGGTTTCTACCTGCTCCGGCGGGGCCGAATCCCGCATCTTTTTCACACGCATTCGTTGGATTCGGACTCCCCACCAGATGTGCAGCCGGAAGAATCGTCTCGATTCGTTCGTTTCATGCCCCTGATCCACGGTTTCATTGCCGGCTGGGGTACCGGCGCGTTTGCGCTGATCGTCTACGGAACGCTCGCACCGGCGATAGGAAGCCCATGGCTCGCGTTCTTGCCCGGATTGTTCTTCGGCCTTGGAACGATGATCGTTCAGATCGCCTTCGGAGGCTTCATCGGCGCCTGGGCGGCCCGCCGCCGGTTCGGAGAGCAAGCGATGAAAATATTCGCACGCCGCGTGAGCGGGGAGACGCTCGCCTATGGCGGCATCGCCTTCGTGCTCGCCGGCGCTATCGGCTCGTTAGATCCCGTCCTGTTCTCGTGGTCCTTTGCGACGGGGATCCGCGTGCACAACGTGGCGCATCTCGGTATCGGGTTTGTCCTGGTCGTCGCGGTCCTCGTCGGCATAGCCGGCCGAGCCTTTTTCGGCGCTGTTCGGGATCTGGAGCGCACCGGCTCTAAAGCGTCCTGACTCGAGCCCGAACGCCTCGCCGAGGGTTGGCTCCTCGAGCGGTGAAATCAAGAGCTCGCGGGAACGTCAAGTGCCGTGCGCCGACGTAGCTTAGCTGGCTAAAGCACCACTCTTGTAAAGTGGATACCGCCGGTTCGAATCCGGCCGTCGGCTCCAGCGCTCGATCCCAAGCTCCGCAGAAGGCGCCTCATGCAATCCGTCAAGCCCAAGTGGACCGAATCCGGACTCGTGTTGGTGTGCGAGCGCTGTTACAAGGCGCGCATCCCCGAGGAAGACCCGGAGAAAGCGGTCGAGATCGGCGGCTTTCATCTACGCGATTGGCTCAAGAAACGCTTGAAAGAAGACGGCCACTGGGGCAGGGTGCGCGCGATCGCCACGGGCTGCATGGACGTTTGCGAGCGCCGCCGTGTCACCGTTTGCATCGACCCGCAGCGCCGGGACGAGATCGCCGAAATCGTCGCCGTAGACCCCGTCACGGAGCGTGACGAACTCTACCGCACGATCGTCGCACGGCTCACCGGCCGTTAACCGCGAGTGTCTTACGGGAGCTCGATCTCGGAGAGGTTCTTCTCGATCTTGCGCTTGACGCGCTGCAACGCGTTGTCGATCGACTTTACGTGGCGGCCGAGGTCGCGGGCCATCTCCTGATAACTCTTGCCTTCGAGATACGATAGGAGTACTTGCGACTCGAGCTCCGAGAGGTTCTCCTGAATGCGCTCTTTGATGTCCTGAGAGACTTCCTGGTTGATTACGAGCTCTTCGGGATCGGAGGTCTTCTGCGAAGCCATCACGTCGAGCAGCGTCCGCTCGCTATCCTCATCGTAGATGGGCTTGTTCAGCGAAATGTACTGGTTGAGCGGGATGTGCTTCTGGCGCGTAGCCGTCTTGATGGCCGTGATGATCTGCCGCGTGATACAGAGCTCGGCGAACGCACGAAAACTCGACAGTTTGTCGGCTTTGAAATCACGCACGGCCTTGTAGAGCCCGATCATCCCTTCTTGGATGATATCCTCGCGGTCCGCTCCGATCAGGAAGTAGCTCTTGGCCTTGATGCGAACGAAGTTCTTGTACTTATTGAGCAGGAACTCCATCGCCAGGTCGTCGCCCGACTTCGCGATGGCGACCAGGTCCTCGTCGACCCGCTCGTGATATTCGACGCCATCCGCCGCGACGGGATGGGTTATTGCCATAATTGCCTTGCCCTCAGGGGTCCGACGCGTCGCCAGTCGCGGGCCGGGGCCCGTCGAGCGCAACGCATCCTGACCAGTATAGGAGGGAGCTCCTTGCGCGTCAAGGCGCGGAAGCCCGGGCGACCTCGCGCTGGCGGAGGGCCTCGAAAAGCAGCACGCCCGCAGCCACCGAGGCGTTAAGCGAGGCGACCCTCCCAAGCACCGGAATCCGAACCAAGTAATCGCACTCCTTCTCGACCACCTGCGAGAGACCGTAACCCTCCGCGCCGATCACGATCGCCAGGTCACGGGCCAGATCGGCCTGCGTGAAGTCCTGGGCGGCCTCTCCGAGCGCCGCCCCCGCCACCCAAATGCCCGCCTTCTTGAGTCTCCGAAGGGCGTCGGCCACGTTCGCGACCCTTGCTACGGGGGTATGGGCGGTCGCGCCGGCCGCTGCCTTGCGTACCGTCGCGTTCACGCCGGCCGCGCGGCGTTCGGGTAGAATAACGGCGTCGACCCCCGCACACTCGGCGCTGCGGATGATCGCACCCGCGTTATGCGGGTCGGTGATGTGGTCGAGCACCACGTAAAGGGCCGCGCCGCGCCCTCGACGCAACCCGATCGCTTCATCCAGCGTGATGTACGGGAACGGCGAGCCGACAGCGACGACGCTCTGATGCGCCTTATACGGGAACTGCGTGAAAAAGCCACGCTCTTCGAAGCGCACCAGAATGCCGAGCGCTCTCGCCTGCTCCAAGAGTCTGCGGAGGGCTGGGTCGCGCTTGCGTTCGTCGCCGACGTGGATGCGCCGCAGCTGTTCGCCGGCGGCAAGAGACTCCTCCACGGCATGCACGCCGTAGATGACGTCGTCGAGATCTAGTGTGCTGCGGTGCGCTAGACGGCGATGGTCCACGTCGTGCCTTCCTTCGAATCCTCGAGCACGACGCCGCACCGCGCGAGCGCATCGCGCAGCCGGTCGGATTCCGCCCAATTTTTGGTCGCTCGGGCCCGCATGCGCACGGCGATCACCCGCGCGATCGCCTCCTCCGCATCCGCCCCGTCGAGATCGACGCGTGCGGCGGCGTCACCCTGAGCCGATCGAAGCGCGACGCGCAGACGATCGAAGAAATCCGCAGGCAGCTCGGCCTTGGGCTCCTCGAGCCACGATGGATTCGGCGTCAGCCCCAGCAGATCGAGCGCGTATGAAAACTCGCCGAGCGCTGCCTGCAAAGCCGCACGATCGAGCCCGAGCCCCATCGAATCGACCGGCCACGCGTAGAGCTCGCTGAGCGCCAGCGACGTGTTCATGTTATCGTCAAGCGCCCGCTCGACGCGTTCGAGCAGAGCTGCCGGCGCCGGCGGTTTGCCGATCGTGAGGGCCGGCCGGCCGGCAGCGGAATGCAACTTCCTCCAGGACGCCTGCAAGCGGCGTAGAGCCGTATTCGCGGCGGCGGCCGACTCTTCGGTAAAGTTCATGACCTTACTATAACCGGTCTGCAAGAAAAGCAGACGGAGCGCCTGCGGATCGTAGCGGTCGAGGAGATCGGTGAGCGGCTCGAAGTTCCCGAGCGACTTGCTCATCTTCCGGCTGTCGAAAAGCAGCAGCCCACCGTGCACCCACACGTTGGCCATCGGCGGATGCGCCATGAGCGGCTCGCTCTGTGCGATCTCGTTCTCATGGTGCGGAAAGATCAAATCTGCGCCGCCGCCGTGGATGTCGAAGCCTCGGCCCTCCGGGTCGAGGATCTCGTGCGACATCGACGAGCACTCGATGTGCCAGCCCGGGCGGCCGTCGCCCCACGGCGACGGCCAGCTCGGTTCGCCCGGCTTGGCGAATTTCCAGAGTGCGAAATCGAGCGGATCGCGTTTGAACTCGCCCACCTCGACGCGTGCACCGGCCTCCAGTTCGTCGAGCTTGCGGTTGCTGAGTCTCCCGTATCCGTCGAATCGCCTGACATCGTAGTAGACGCCGTCTCGCGCGACGTAGGCATACCCGCCCTCGATCAGGCGCGCGATCGTCGCACAGATCTGCGGCACGAACTGCGTGGCAAACGGCTCGCGATCGGGCTCGCGGACGCCGAGCCTCTTCATCGAGGTCTTGAACGACGCGTAATACGATTGCACGATCGCGCGCCAATCCGTACCCGTCGCGATGGCGGCCTCGATGCTGCGGTCGTCGATGTCGGTGACGTTTTGCACGTACGTCACCGCGAATCCGAGGTGGATCAAGTAACGGCGCAGGACGTCGAAAAACAAAAACGACCGGGCGTGTCCCAGGTGCGCTTGTGCCGACGGTGTGAGCCCGCAGACGTAGATCCCAACGCGCGGCGGATCCAACGGCGCGAACGCTTCGACGCTGCGCGTTCGCGTGTTATACAGCTGCAGAGACATCGTCGCTTCCGAGGTCTTTCGACCGGCCGCCATCCTTCGAGAGGCTCGCGATGACATCGCGCATGCCGGCGATCTCACCTTCGAGCTCCTCGATGCGCACCTGCAGTGCGGCGACGGCCTGCGCGTTCGGATCGGGCATGTCGACCTGGGGACGCCCGGGTACGGCGCGAATCGCCAGGCCGTCCTGCATCACGATGCGCCCGGGCACGCCGACGACGGTTACATTCGCAGGCACGTCTTTCACGACGACCGAACCGCCGCCTATCCGCGAGTTGTCGCCCACCACGATCGCACCTAGCACTGCGGCGTTCACGCCGATGACGACGTTACGCCCGAGCGTCGGATGGCGCTTGCCGTGCGAAAGGCTCGTGCCCCCAATCGTAGCGCCCTGATAGATCGTACAATTCTCGCCGATCTCAGCCGTCTCGCCGATCACGACACCCATGCCGTGGTCGATGAAGAGGCCGGGGCCGATCTCGGCGCCCGGATGGATCTCGATCCCGGTGAAAAAGCGGCTGATGTGGGCGAGAAAGCGCGGCAGTACCGGAATGCCGGCGCGATGGAGCGCGTGAATGAGCCGGTGCGCCGTTATCGCATGGAAACCGGGATACGAGAGGACGACGTCCCATGGCCCGGTCGCGGCAGGATCGCGCTGCAGCGGGGCGTTGAGGTCCGCGAGGAACGTAGCCAGCGGTTTTACCATCACTTCTTACGAGTGTAACCGGGGTCGTCAAGCGCCGGTTGCTACTTTCCGTCGGGCGGCCGGTGGCCGTGGATCGGTTCGAAAGGCTCGCCGCCGGGTCCGAAGGCGATCGGCTCCAGCCCGCGACCGTGCAGCAACCGCGAGTTGACGGCGCCGATCCGGATCAGGATCCGGTCGTGCCCCAAGAGCGCAAAGAGCGCTTCCAGCGGCGGACCCTCGGTCTGGCCGGTCAGAGCGACGCGAACGGCGTGAAACGCATCGCCCGGTGCGATGCCGAACTCCCGGGCGATCTCGGAAAGGTCGTGCTGCAGGGGCAAACCGCGCAGCTCGGGCTGCGCGTCGACGTACTGACCGACGGAATCCAAGAAAAACAATACTTCGCGCGCGCGCAGCCGTTCCAATTCCAGCGCCGGAACCATACACGATTCCGCGCGCAGCTCGGCGACGGTCGCGAGCGCCTGCTCGATCGTTTGGACCCGCTCACCGTACGCCTCGAGGAACGTGTCGATCCAGCGGAGCGCGGCCGCGGGTGCGGGCTTCTCGAGGAGGCCGTGAGCCGTCATCGCTTCGGCGAGACGCCGCGCGCGCTCGTAGCGGGACTCACCGCTATCGAAAGCGCCCACGCCTATCCTCCGAGTTCGACGCCGGCAACGGCGTACGCGGCGATGCCGGTACCGTCGCCCGTGTAGCCCATGCCTTCGCTCGTCTTCGCTTTAACGCTCACGCGATCGAGCGCCAGCCCCAAGACCCGCGCGATATTGGCGCGCATGGCCGGAACGTGCGAAGCCAAGCGTGGCTGCTGCAACACGATCGTCGCGTCGACGTTTACCACGCGGTAGCCGGCCGCGCGCAGTTCTGCCGCGCACGACGCAAGCAACACCATGGAGTCGGCACCCTCGAAGCGCGGGTCTGCATCGGAAAACCGGCCGCCGAGGTCGCCCAGCGCTGCCGCACCGAGCAGCGCATCGCTCACGGCGTGCGCCAGAACGTCGGCATCCGAATGGCCGAGCGCTCCCAGTTCACCGGGAATTTCGACCCCACCCAAGATCAACTTGCGCCCGGCGACCAGGCGATGCGCGTCGAAGCCGTGGCCGGCGCGCATCAGTTCGCCGCCCTCGCGGCATAGTGCGAGAAGCGCGCGGTAACGGCCGACGTTCCGCCGGCCACCGATTCGAAACGGTCGACGAAGCCGGGATACTGCCGGCTCGTCATGTACGCCCGTATCGCGGCGCCGCCTGGGAGATCGCGCTCGATGCCGTCGATCGTTCCGCCGCGCGCGGCGATCTCGCCGCATGCAGCATCGACGAGTGCCGCGTCCACGAACATCTCTACGATCAAGACTTCTTCCTCACCGGGAGCGTGCTGGAGACGATCGCGCAACGCGTATTCAGCGCGCCCCACGTCCTCGAACACCGTGACCTTGAAATTATCCGGAGAGCCCGGAACGATCTCCACGTCGACGCCGATCCGTTCGAGGAGCGTCGCGTCGTCGGTGGCGTGCAGCGGCGAGCGCGCCGCTTCGAGGTGCGCGCGCCGCAGATCGCGCACCGTCGCCAGCTGCGGCGTCTGCGCCGCCCACAGATTCTCTCGGTCCAGCGTCCGGATGACGGTCCGTTTGCTTCGATCGACGACCTTGATGGTATCCACTACGGGCACGCCCAGGAGCGCGGCCCGTCCCTCGCGCACGACCGCCATCGCGTCGCGCACGTCTGCCGCGCGCACGAGCGGCCGCGCGCCGTCGTGCACGAGTACGGCTTCGCATTCTGGCGATAGCGCGTGCAAACCCTTGCGGACGCTCGCCTGCCGCGTCTCTCCGCCGTCGACCACCGCATGCGGCTTCCCCGCAGCCGCTGTGCGGGCCAAGGATTCGATGGTTTCGATCCACTCCGTCTCCGTGACGACGACGAGCTCGGCGACCTCCGGCATCTGCGCCAGCGTGCGCATCGACCACAGCAGCATCGGCGCGCCGGCCAGCTCGATCAACTGCTTGGGGCCGCCGAAGCGCGTCCCGCGGCCGGCCGCAACCACCAGTGCAGCCCAGCGCATCAGCGTACGATCTCCCGCTTCGATCTGGCAAATATCATGCGCCCGGCGGCGGTCTGCAGGACGCTCGTCACGACGACCTCGGCCGTCTCACCTATCGAGCGGCGCCCGTTCTCAACTACAATCATGGTCCCGTCCTCGAGATAACCGACGCCTTGATGCGGTTCTTTACCGTCGCGAACGATCTGCACGGACATCTCTTCGCCGGGCAAGACCACGGGTTTGACGGCGTTCGCCAACTCGTTAAGGTTGAGCACCTGCACCCCTTCCACCGTTGCCACTCGATTGAGATTGTAGTCGGTGGTCAGCAACTTGCCCTCGATCTCGCGAGCGAGCCGCACGAGCTTCGCATCCACGGCGCCGCCGCGAACGTCGGCGTAGTCGCGCTCGCTGATCTCCAGTATGCGCAGCTCCTGCAGACGGTTGAGCACCTCCAGCCCGCGCCTCCCGCGCGCGCGCCGGATCGGGTCGAGCGAATCGGCGATCGCCTGCAACTCCTCGAGTACGAAACGCGGCAGCACGAACGGACCCTCCAAGAAGCCGCTCTCGAGTATCTCCACGATCCGCCCGTCCACGACCACCGAGGTGTCGACGACCTTTGGAATGCCGGTGCCGCGTGCAGCGGAACCTCCAGGCACCGGTACGATCCGCGACTTCGCGCCGACACGCGCACCGAGGTATCCGGCGAAGATGCTGATGATGATATAGAGCAAGATCGCCACGTAGCTGCCCGTCTTACCGGCGATCGTGATGAATTCGAAGAGGATGCTCTTGATGAGAAAGGCCACGACCAAGCCGGCGATGAGCCCTACCGCACCGCCAGCGAGTTCCGCAGGAGAGAGCCGTTCGATAGAACGCTCGACAACGTTGAGTTCGTCCTCGAAGAGCGCCTGCGCGGCCGGCGCGACGAGCACTCCGATCAGCGCACCCACAACGGGCGCGAGGAGCGTAAGGACGAGTTGCAACTGTTCGCTCGCAAAGTGCAGCGAGAACAGGTGTACGTACGCTTCTCTTCCCAACAGGAAGCCGGTGACGCCGAAGACCACCGCAAAGATCGCTCGCAGCATCGTACCCGCTCTGTTCGTCACGGAGCGAACATCACGAAGGCGCCGCAGACGTCGTTAGCGACGAAGCGTCCGCGTTTGGTGAGGCGAGCACCCGCCGCACCGATATCGAGGAGGCCATCTTCGACCAGTCGGCCCAGAATGGGACGGTAAAACGATATGAAATCAAGGCCGTAACGGTCTTTGAAGGCCGCGAACGATACCCCTTGCGCGGTTCGCAAGGCGAGCATCACGGCCTCGCCGGCCCGCGCGGCACCCTCCAGCCGTTCGCTCGTGCCGGGAATCGCCTCGCCTGCGGATGCGGCACGCAGGTACGCCTCCAGATCGCGCGTGTGGACCGAACGCTCGCCGTCGCGATAGGACGCAGCACCGACGCCGAAGCCGAAGTATTCGCCATTTTCCCAATAGTTTGCGTTGTGGCTGCTGCGATGGCCGGGCTTGGCGAAATTGCTGATCTCGTACTGCTCGAACCCGGCCGCTTCGAGCACCTCGAGCGCCGTTTCGTAGAGATCCGCCTCGCGATCGTCGTTGAAGAACGCCGTCGGCTCTCGCTCCCGCCACCGCGCGTACCGCGTCCCCTCTTCCACCGTGAGGCCGTAGGCCGAAACGTGATCCACCCCCAGTTCGCAGGCCGCGATCAGGGAGGCCCGCCACGAGGCCGGGCTCTGCCCGGGTACGGCAAAGATGAGATCGAGGGAGACCGAGCGGATGCCCGCGCGGCGCGCGGCGGCGACGACTCCCGCAACCTGCGCGGGCGTGTGGCGCCGCCCAAGCGTGCGAATCTCGGCGAGGTCGAACGACTGCACGCCGATCGAGAGCCGGTTCACGCCCGCGCCGGCGTAGATCCGGAGATCGCCGGCGCCTACGAGTTCGGGGTTGATCTCCACCGAAATCTCCGCGCTTTCTCTGGCCCCAAACCGAGCGCGCAAGCGCTCGACGAGGGCGCCTATCTGCGAAGCCTCGTAGGTATTCGGCGTCCCGCCGCCCAGGAAGATACTGCTCGCCTGCGCCGCCGGCGCCGCTTCGATCTCGCTGCAGAGCGCGTCGAGATATCGCTTGGCCGCACTGCGCCGGTGAGGCCACTTGGCAAAGTCGCAGTACGGGCAGATATAGGGGCAGAACGGAAGGTGAACGTAGATACCGAGCATTGTGTGCTTGGAACGCGCGGCGCGCGTCCGCGCCGGCTCAGCCCGCAGCCGAGAAGATGCCGACCGCGCCTTGGCCGCCGTGCGTCGCGATGACCGGGCCTGCCTCCAGAACTTCGAGCATCTCTGGTTCTACCCCGGCCAACCGCTCGCGTAACCGAGCCGCCACGCTCGCCGCCAACTGCGGCGCGTTCGTGTGCATGACCAGAAAGCGCGTGCCGGCCGGGTCGGCGATCTCCCCCGTCGTGAGGTCGATCATCATCTCTTGGGCCCGCGCAAGCGTGCGTACCTGCGCCCGGGCGGCGATCATTCCATCGGCAAGCGTCAGCACCGGCACGATCTTCATGAGCGTGCCGATCACGGCTTTCGCCTTCCCGATCCGGCCGGTACGCACGAGGTGCGAAAGGTCGGCGAGACACGCGAACAGGTGCTGCGTCTGCCGGTCGGCTTGCAGCGCCTGCAGAATCTCGTCGGTCGAAGCTCCGGCGCGCGCTAGCGTAGCGGCGCTCGTCACCTGCAGATACAGACCTCCGGCAACGGTTAGCGAATCGACCACCTCGATACGCGCCCCCGGAAAACGAGCGGCGGCGGTGCGAGCGGAGTTGATCGTGCCCGAGAGTTTCGAGCTGACCGAGATACAGACGATCTCGTCTCCCGCCGCGACGCGCGGGGCGAAAGCTTCCTCGAACATCTGCGCGGTCGGCTGCGAGGTGGTCGGCAGGATCGGTTCGCCGGCGAGCCGCTCGTAAAACGCTTCGCGCGAGAGGTCGACGTAGTCGCGATAACTACGATCGCCCCAGATCACGAAGAGCGGCACGACCGCGATGCCGAGTTCGCGCGCGCGCGCGGGCTCGATATCCGAGGTGCTATCGGTGACGACGACGGTGGCCAACGGCGATTCCTTTCCTACGCCTCTTTGGCGAGGTGCGGTTCCACGAGCTCGGTGATCTTCCCAACGACGTCATTTTCGAATTCACCGGCGGCCGCGCGAATCGCGTGCTTGATGGCGTTGCGCGTCGAACGGCCGTGCGTTACGATACAGTTTCCGCGCAGCCCGAGCAGAGGCGCACCTCCGTAGGTTTCGTAATCGAACTTCGTGCGCAGACGCCGCAGCGCCGGTGCGACGAGGGCGGCTCCCGCTTTGGTCAAGAGGCTGCCTTCGAGTATCGCCTCCCTGACGACCTTGCCGAACGCCGAGATCATCCCTTCGCCGGTCTTGAGCACGACGTTTCCGACGAACCCGTCCGCCACGACCACGTCGGCATGATTGTAAAAGAGATCCTTGCCTTCGATGTTGCCGATGAAGTCGATCGGCGCCCGAGCCAGTAGCGCGGCCGCCTCGAGGGTCTGCTGGTTGCCCTTGGTGCGCTCCTCGCCGACGGAGAGGATGGCCACGCGCGGTCGCTCGATCTTCAGCACGGCCTTAGCGTACGCCGATCCCATCATGCCGAACTGCTCGAGCCATTCGGGGCGGCAATCGACGTTGGCGCCGGAGTCGAGCAGAACCATCGGCCCGCCCAGTGCGGGCCACACCGTCGCGATGGCTGGCCGAGCGATGCCGCTGATCGTTCGCAATTTGATGAGCGCGATCGCCAAAAACGCGCCGCTGTTGCCGGCGGAGACGACTGCGTCGGCCAGACCGGCTTTCACGAGGCCCACCGCCATGCCGAGCGACGTCGTGTCGGCCTGGCGCAACGCTTGGCTTGCGTGCTGATCCATCGGCACGGCATCGGGAGCGTGAACGACCGCGATCTCTTCCGCCCCGGGCCCCTTCAGCAGAGGGCGCACGCGCCCTTCGTCCCCGACCAGCGTCAGATCGGCATAGCCAAGCAGCGCGGCCGCTAGAGAGCCCGCGACGATCTCTTCGGGAGCAAAGTCGCCTCCCATGGCGTCGACCGCGATGCGCGGCCGCCGCTTACGTTGGTCCATCGAGCGATACCCAGTACTCGCAGCTTTTTTGACCGCCGTAGTAATACTCGACCTCGACGCCCGCGAACGCGGCTTGGAGATCGGCGCTCATGCGCTGCGCGTCACGCTCCTTCTGCACGCTACCGTAATACAACGTGATCAGTCCTCCGTCTCGCGCACCCATGGCGTCGAGCGCGCGGTGTGCGGCCTCAGTGAGCGAATCGCCGGTATACAGGTGCCCGCCGTGCGTCGCCGCGGGACTTCCTCGAGCTACGCTGGTTCCACCAACCGCAGCCTCCTTCCCGGCAAAAAAGACCTGCGCGCTGCGCGGCCGCCGGGCGGCGCTCATAATCGCGTCTTCACTCGGGAGTGGACCGTCCGCCGCCGGCCGAAAAGCGAAGAGGCCGGCGACGCCCGAGACGATATCGCAAGTCGGAAGCACGCGTACCGCCTTCTCGCTCAGACCGGCGGCCTCCGCGGCCGCGAGACTCACGTTGGCGTCGTTGGTAAAGAAGTAGACGGTCTCCGTGAGGCATTTGTTGATCGCCAAGAGGATCTCGCGAACGCTCGGATTGTTTGCGGCGACGATGACGACTTCGGCGCCGAGTTCTTTGACGATCTGCTCGAACCCCAGACCCGGCACCACGGCGACGATGGAGTACGCCTTCGCCGGCTTGTCGACAACCAGTACCTTGTGCTGCTGCTCCATGTTGTCGACCTTGACGCGCGTCAATTCGCCGTGTTTGGAGGCGATTGCCTGCGCTACGTCGGGCGTGTCCGTATGAACGTGCACCTTGATGGTCGGCGGTCCGCCCGCTACGATGAGGGAGTCCCCCGCAGATTCCAAGAGATCGCGCAGTTCGGCGGCCGTGCAGGCGGCGCGCTCGAGGATGAACTCGGTGCAGTACTTGTTTTCACCGACGACCTGGTGCGAGCCGAAGACCTTGTGGCGAAGCGGGCGGCGCGGGAAGGCGGTGCTGCGTACTTTGACGTCGGGTAGAAAACGCAGAATGCCCTCGAGGAAGTAGACGAACCCGGCACCGCCCGAATCGACGACGCCGGCTTCCTTGAGTACCGGGAGTTGCTCGGGCGTGCGCTCGAGCGCATCGTTGGCCGCACGAAGGATCCCGTTGCAAAACCGGTAGAAGTCGGCCTCGTGGAGGGCCAGGCGATATGCCGCTTCGGCAGCCGCTTCGGCCACCGTGATGATCGTCCCCTCGACCGGCTTTACGAGCGCCTGCTTAGCCGCCACGACGGCCTCCCGCATCGCGGTCGCCATGACGAACGTGTCGATCTCGGCCCTGTGCCTCACGTGATGCGCGAATCCGCGCAGCATCTGGGAGACGATGACCCCGGAGTTACCGCGGGCGCCCATGAGACTGCCCTGCGCGGCAGCTGCAGCGACCTCCGCGAGCGAGGCGCCATGGATCTTGGCGGCCTCCAATGCGGCCGACCTGGCGGTGAGATACATGTTCGTACCGGTGTCCCCGTCGGGGACCGGAAACACGTTGAGGTCGTTGAGGACTTGACGGTATTTCCGAAGAAAATAGGTCCCGGCCGTAACGAACTTGGCGTACGCTCGGCCGTCCAGGGCGACGACATCCATCGGCCCCCGGTCTTTGGGGACCGCCGCGGGAATCCTTGTCAAGCCGGCGTTCCGCGTGGTAATATCCCTTGGTTGTCCGCCGGGTGGTCCGCCGCCCGCGCGGCGATTACTCTGCCTACCGGAGAGGGTCTGCTACACGATGGCGAAGCGCTGCGAAGTCTGCGGCAAGGGGCCGATGGCCGGCAATAACGTGAGCCACGCCATGAACAAGACCAGGCGCCGCTGGCTGCCTAACCTGCAGGCGGTCAAGATCGACGATCGCGGGACGCACCGCACGGCACGCGTCTGCACCTCTTGCCTACGCGCCAAGAAGGTCACGCGCGCGGTCTGATAACCCGGGCGCGCCGGCATCAGCCGTAGATGATTTTGTGTTTCGGCGGCGCGAACTTCAACCTTGGCCCGTGCTCTGCGGTCGGTGCGATCGCTTCACACTCCACCCCGCTACGTTTGCAGAAGCGCGTAGCGCGATCGTCGTCGACCTGATAGCCGAGCGGCCGCCACGCCTCCAGAGCGGCGACGGGGTCGACCGTCGCACCGCCGTAGGGCGTGGTACTCAAGACGGCACGCGCCGAGAGCGACGCCGCGAGCAGCGCCGCGGCAAACGGTGAGGCGCCCAACAACGTAAAGACGCCGACTGCGGCGGCAAAGACGTCGCCGATCCCATGCGCTTGGTAGCTCGGATAGAACGGCGCGCCGATCCGGTCGTAGCGATACCCGTTGGTGAAGAGGAGCGTGCACCGGTGCCTCTCTGCATCGCGTTCGAACGACGTGACGATCGCCGCCTCGGGGCCGAGATCGAAGAGCCCGTTCAAGAACCGGTGCTCGCCGGCTTCTCCGTCGCCGGCCAGCCCCAGCAAGATCTCAGCTTCGAAACGGTTGGGCGTAACGATCTGCGCGAGTGGAAGCAGCGCTTCTTTGATCGCGCGCGCCGTCTCGACGCCGACGTAGAGGCCTTTCTTGTAATCGCCGATCACAGGGTCCAACAATACGATGCCTTTGTAATCGCGTAACTGGGTTGCGAGAATCTCGACCAAATTCGGTTTCGGAATGAAACCGACGATCAAGAGCGCCGGGCGCTGCGCGATCAAGAAGGCGACGTCGCGGCGAAACTGCTGCGGGTCGACGTGCCAGCTCGCCCGGGCTTGATAGCCGCCGTGCGCGCTCGAAAATATCGTCGGCACCGCGATGGCGCGCGCCCCCAGAGCGTTTGCCACCGCATAGACCGCTTGATTTCCGACGAACCCCATGCCGACCGTATTCTGAACGCTCCCGATCAGCGGGTAGACGCGGACGTCGTCGTTCACGCGAAATGATCCCAGCCGGTCCGCTCCAGCCGGCTCTCGCGCCCGTCAAGCGAGAGCGTGATCCCGTCTCCCTCGCACGCGACGCCGACGCGGTGGAGCGGGCGCCGGAAGCGCGCGTGAAAGCGGTTGCACAGATGTTCGAACGCGCGCCCTTCGATCGCGACCAGGAGCTCGTAATCCTCGCCGCCGGCCAGCGCGTATGCATGCGGATCCTCGCCGCGCGAACGCGCCATCGCTGCGGCGGCCGGGTCCACCGGCACGGCCTCAACGCGCGCGGCCGTACCCGAGGCTTCTGCCATGCGAGCGAGGTCGGTCGATAATCCGTCGGAGATATCCATCAGCGCATGCACGGAGGTACTCGCACCGAGCCACAAGCCTTCGCGCCAGCGCGCCGCCGGCCGGCGGTGCGCTGCAAGCGCGCGCTCGCGCAGGGCGCCCGAGAGGGCGGAGGGCGACTCGCCCAAATGCAGGCCGGCTCGGCTCGCCCCGAGTTCGCCGGTCACAGCGAACACATCGCCGCGCCGCGCGCCCCCGCGGCGTTTGAGGTTGCTCGCACGCACCTCACCCACCACGGTTACCGCAAGCAAGAGCGCGGGGGAACGCGTGAGGTCGCCGCCGACGATCCGGGTTCGCGCCGAGTCGGCTGCGGCCAGCAGGCCGCGGTATAACGCAAGGATCTCGTCGACGGAGAAGCCGGCCGGCATGCCGAGCGCGACCGTCGCGAGCACGGGGCGCGCTGCCATCGCGGCGAGGTCGCTGAGGTTGCTCGCCATCGCACGATACCCGATGTCGAACGGCTCCATCGTGGCTGCCGAGAAATGCACGCCTTCGACCAGCGCGTCGGTCGATATCACGCTGCGGTGAGAACGCGAAGGCTGCCAAACCGCGGCATCGTCACCGATCCCGAGCACGATCTTTCGCGTCGCGGGGCGCTCCGCGAGCGCGCGCAGCGCTTCGACGAGCGCGTCTTCCGAAAATACGAGGTGCTTCAGCTGGCGCCGCTCTCGGAAAGCACGGAGCGAAGATGCCTCACCATCGCCCCCGGATCGCCGTTGCCGAAGATGCTCGAACCCATAACCGCAACGTCCGCGCCCGCAGCCGCCAGCAAGCGCAGATTCTCCCGGCCGATGCCGCCGTCGACCTCCAGCTCGCACCTCGCACCGGCGCGGTCGATCAGCGCTCGCGCTTGCCGCACTTTCTCGATAGCGCGCGGGATAAACGATTGGCCTCCGAAACCGGGGTTCACGCTCATCACCAAGATGAGATCGAGATCGTCCATCAAGTCCTCCAGCATCGCCACCGGAGTTTGCGGGCAGATCGCGATGCCGGCCTTCGCGCCGAGCGAACGAACATGGGCGAGCAGTCGCTGCGCGTGCGGCGTTGCTTCCAAATGAAACGTGATGATATCGGCACCGGCGGTGCGGAACTCATCGACGTATCGCTCCGGTTCGACCACCATGAGGTGACAATCGAACGGCAGTCCCGAGCAGCCTCGCAGATCTTCGACGATCTTCGGGCCCCACGTGAGGTTCGGCACGAAGCGTCCGTCCATCACGTCGAGATGAAGGTAGTCGGCGCCGGCAGCCTGCACGGCGGCCACCTGCGCGGCGATGCGTGCAAAGTCGGCCGACAAGAGCGATGGTGCGATCTTCATTTGCGTCACGTTGCCTTCTTGACGCGGACCGCACCCTGGTAGACGTGCGCCGGTTCGCGTCCGAGCCGGGTTTCGCCGACGAGCGTGTGGTTCACGTACATGTCCAGGACCGACGTTCCGACCGTCGTGAGGGTGAACTCGAGCTTCTGCCCCGGCTGGGCGAAGGCGTCATAGAGATCGTAGCGGCCGGTCGCGTCCGAGACCCGCAGAACTACGCGCAGTGCCTTGCCGGGCCGAACGTTTTCGATCACGGGTACCGATGCCAGCACCTGTACTTGGCGGATGATGTATCCCGACTCGTTCGGTCCCGCGCTCACCTGCAGCGACACGTCGTCGTACGGAGCGATCCGTGCGCCGCCGGCGGGCTTCTGCCGGACGACGGCGCCGTGCGGCGGGCCGGCGGTTCCAAATGGCGTCCATACGATCTGCCCGAGCTTGATGTGATCTCGTGCCGCCAGCGCACGCGCCTCGTCGACGTCGAGCCCCACGAACGCCGGAACGCGCAGCTGCGCGGCTCCGCCGCTGCTTACCGTCAGCGTAACGGGGGCGCCGTCGGCGACTCGGCTGAGCGGAACCGGATGCTGCGCGATCACATGGTTTGCGGGCACGTCGTCGCTCCTGGCAAAGACCGTCTGGACGAGTTGCAGATGCGCATCCGACAGATCCAGACGGGCCTGACGCAGCCCTTGGAAGCGAAGGTCGGGCATCAACTCCGCCTGCATGCCCGTCGAGATCACGAGCGATACCTGCCGCCCGGGACGAACCTCCACGCCCGCATCGGGCTGCTGGTCGACGACAACCCCTTTCTGATAGTGCTTGTTGGCAGAGGCGGCGGTTACCGCCGGCTTCAGGCCGAGCCGGACGACCTCGGCCTCGGCGTCCGGCAGCGTTTGACCGACGAACGACGGGAGCCTCACGAGCGTCCCAGTCGGGATGACGAAGGAGACGATCGCGTGGCTAAACCAGACGACGACTCCTACGAAAACCGCAAGCACGATCGGAAAGACCCAATCCTGCGGGATATACCGTTCGATGAGGTTCGGCCGCGATTGCCGGCCGTGCTTCTCCGTAACGGGATCGGCAGGCACGTTAACGCGCGCTCTCGATCATGCGAGCGCCTCGAGCGCGGCATCGGTAAGCTCGATGTTGGAGAATACGCGCTGGGCGTCTTCGTGATCTTCGAGTGCCTCGAGGAAACCCAGCGCCTGCCCCAGCTCGGCGCCCTCGAGAGCGACCTTGGTCTTCGGGCGCATTCCCAGATACGCATCGGAGATCTTCATTCCTCGTCCGCCGAGCGCATCGCGCACGTCGCGCAGCGCGGTGGGTATCGTGTAAATCTCCGCCGGCTCGCCGTATTCCAGATCGATCACTCCATCGACCAGGAGCTCTTCCGTAAACGCGTCTTCCGCCTTGCCCCTCGGATCGACGACGAGTATGCCGACCGGGTCGAACATCCACGCCACGCTTCCGGTCTCGCCAAGCGTCCCGCCGTGCTTGCCGAACAGGAAGCGCAGCTCGCCCGCAGTCCGGTTCCGGTTGTCGGTCGCCGCGTCGATGACGGCGGCAACGCCATGCGGGCCGTAACCTTCGTAGCGGATCTCTTCGATCTCCCGCCCGCCGGCACCGGTCGCGCGCGCTACCGCTCGCTTGACGTTGTCGGCCGGCATGTTGTTCTCGCGCGCCTTTTCGACTGCCATCTTCAAGCGGTAGTTGGCGTCCGGATCCGGCGAACCCGATTTGGCCGCCAGGATAATCTCTTTGCTCAGTTTGGTGAAGAGCGCGCCGCGCTGGGCGTCGACCTTGCCCTTGCGCAAACGAATGTTATGCCACTTGGAATGCCCAGACATAGGCTATGACGCTTCGCCCTCGATGCCCCGGCCTCCGGCTTCAAATCCAGTCGTTCCCCATCAACCCGTGCCACATGCGCGCGTTCCACTGATCCCAGTGCAAGGGCACCCCGGCCAATATCGGATAGAACCAGACGAAGGCGACGCCCACGGCGACGACGTAGGCGGCGACGCCGATCCGCGAAAAGAGCTGGGCATCCTTGTTGAAGTCGCCCCAATGCCATAGGCGCTGCAGCACGATCGCGTTGCACAGGCATATCAACGGGATATCGACGTAGAAGTGATAGGCGAACGTGATGCGCGGAGAGCGCGACCACGGCAGCCATTGCAGGAGGTACGCGAGCACTAAGAGCGCGTAGCCTTTGTCGCGCTCGCGCCAACCCAGATAGCCGACGACCGGCACGGTGAACAAGCCGAACCACAGCAGGATCGGGTTTGGCAGCGAGATGATCTCCGCAACGCAGCACGCATTCGGCAAACTCGCATTCAACCCGGATCGCAGATCGTTCCAATAGTAGGCGATCGGCCGCAGGTCGAGCGGCCACTGCCACCAAACCGATTGGTAGGGATGGGTCGCCTTGAGCGTGTCGTGGTACTCGAACATGGTGTATTGCCGGTAGACCAAATCCGTGATGTTCTTGATCTCGATCTGGCGTATGAAATCGGGTATCCAGATCAGCACGTAGACCGTCATGCTGATGAAGACGATCGCCGTCAGCGCTACGTCCAAACGAAAACCGAACGGATTACCCCACACTTTCGCGCGCTTGGGGTTCAGATAGCGCTGCAGCCACACGCCGATGATGACGACGAAGGAGACGCCGTAGGCCATCACGCCGTACCACTTGCTTCCGACCAGCAGCCCCAAGAGGACGGTGAAGGCGACCAGCCACGCCGTCGCATGTCTCCCCTGCTCGCGCTCCCCGGACTCGTTTTCGAGCAGGCCAGGCGAGAAAACGGCCGTTCCCACCGGCGTCCGGTAGGCGGCCGTACCCGCACGGTCGTAGGCGATCTCGAGATCTTCGTCGCGCAGCACCAGCCCTCGCCTATCGGCCTGCGTGAGCGTTCCGGCCGCCGGCGTCTTGCGCGCCGAATCGATCGATCCGCCATCTGCCGTATGCAGCCTCGAGGCCTGGCCGTCGCGTAGCAGAAACGATCCATCCGGATAGCTCGCGAAATCACCGCTCGCGCCAAGGATCTTCGGAACGAGCCAGAGCCTAACCAGCAGATAGATACCCAGCGCAAAGTAGAGACCGGTGACGACGAACGCCGCACGTGACTGGTGCGTCGGCACGCAGACCAGCGCCGATAACGCAAACCCGCCGACCGCGGCCGCGAGCCCCGAGTAGAAGATGCGGTCGCCCCGGCGCAAGCCTTCGTAGCGCCGCACGGTCGACTGCGATGCGATCCAATACCGGTAGAATGCGTAAAGCGTACCGAGCGAAAAGACGATGACGATGCCTTCGGGCGTCGCGATACGAGACTGCACGAAGTGCATCCCGTCGAAGGTCAGCAGCAGCGCGGCGCAGGAGGCAAAGAGCGTGGAGCGTGTGATGCGCTTGGCGAACGCATAGAGAATGACGACGACGATCGCGCCGAACAGCACGTCGAGAAACCGCCATCCATGGGGGTTGTCGCCGCCGTGCATCCCGCCGAAGAGCATCGTCGAGAGGGTGATGATGAGCTTCGTGAGCGGCGGGTGCGTGTTCTCGTAGATGTATTTGTGCGTCAGATACTCTTCGGCCGCCCGAGCGAAGTATATCTCGTCGAAATATTTCTTGTTCGGCAGCCAGTAGTTGACGAACGAGAGCACGAACGAAAAGGCGCCGATCGCACCGGCCGCCAGATAGTCGAGTGGCCAACGCATGCTCGCCAGACCCTCGCGCGGATCGAACCACGTTCGCGGTTTTGGCAGATCGGCGGCGTAGGGGCGCGCCATCGCATCGGCGCCGGCGTCGCTCCCGAGAAAGACGTATCCCAGGAAAAAGAAGACGAGCACGTTGAGCAGCGAGAGCGGGTGCGTCACGATCGGGATCAAGTCGAACGGGTTGACGTTCGGTACGTGCTTGGTCACGACCGTAAGGTAGTAGTAGGAGTACCCTAGATTGACGAAAAGCGTCGTCGAAAGAATCAGCGCGCTCCACAGATAGCGCCGTGCGAACGGTATTGCGGCGATGACGAAGGTCAGGCCGTCGAAGACGTAGCGCTCGTGCATGCGCGTGGAGAGCATGTAGAAGGCCAGCTCGAGCAGCGCCGCCGATTCCAGCAGCGCGCGGTCCGTGCGGATCTGCGCGTACCGGACGAGCGTGAGGATGCTGGCCGCGCCCAGCAAGAGAAGACCCCAGGCCCACTGCGGCAGAAACCAGACGGTCTGGCTATCGGGCTGCCAGAACGGCCACTTGATCGTCCACAGATTGAACGCGTTGACGGAGTTGAACGGGTAGACGTTCTTGCCGAACTCGTATTTTTCGTACAGCCACCGGAAGACGGCGACCGGGTCGGCCGCGGGGTGGAATGGCACGGCAACGATATAGGCCAGCAGGAGCGCACCGGCGATGCCCGCCGCGGTCGCCGTCAAGCGCCTGCGTAACTGCTGGGGCGAAACGAACGCAAAGACGAGAAAGAGCGGGACCAGGAGCGCGGCCTGGGGCTTGACGAGCATCGAAGACGCGATGGCGATCCAGGCGCCGAAGATCGGCCACGAAAAGCCCTCCTGCTCGTCGCCGGAGCGCAGCACGAGGTAGACGGCCAGCAGCGCGAGCCCGGCAGCGATGGAGTCGACCTGCCCCCACACAGCCGAGATGAAGATCATCGCGGGGTTGAAGACGAAGAGCGCCGCGGCGGCCAGTGCCCAGCGATCGCTCGCGAAGCGCCGCACCAAGGCGAAGAGGAGCGCTCCGTCGACCAGATCCATCAGGATCGCGGGCATCTTCACCAGCCACTTGAGCAGTGGAAGGTCGCCCGCCTGTGCGAACGGCGCATAGATATGCCCCACCGCCCAGAGCACGTAGAAATAACCCGGCGGGTAGTCGGCGAAGCCAGCCTTCGAGTAAAACTGCGAGAGCGGGTGTGAGGCGAGGGTGAGCGCCCACGACTCGAACGAGCTGATGTCGTTCTTGAAGCCCTCGCTGCTTATGAATACCAGCCTCAGGATGAAGCCGACGGCCAAGATCAGATAGAGGCGCACGCGCGTAACGGCCATTTGATCCTCGCTCCGGCCGGGCGGTCGGGCGCTTGCATTCGCAGTGCTCAAAGTCGGCGTTCTCCTCACGATGACGGCAGGGCGTTCAGCGTTCCCAACAAAAAGTCGCGAACGCCGGCGACGGGGTGATGCCGTACGACGGCGAGATGTTCTGCAAGAGCACGCTCCGCGGCCTCTCGCGCCCCAACGGCATCGAGCGCCGCGATAACCGCGGTCACCGCCGGCTCATCCAACGTCTCCAAGCTCGCGTAGGCCGCGGCTATGCGCTCGCGCTCCGGAGAAGACGCCGTCTGCAGCGCCCATGCCACCGGAAACGTCCATTTCCGGCGGGCGATGTCGTTACCGACGACTTTCCCCGTCGCATCGCTGGAAGCCCAGATGCCCAGGACGTCGTCGCGAATCTGGAAGGCCATGCCGTAAGCGCGGCCGAGTTTTCGGTAACGCTCGGCCGCAGCGTCGTCACACGAAGCGCAGAGCGCTCCGAGCTCGCACGCCGCGCCGAAGAGCGCCGCCGTCTTGGCCGCAATCATGCGGTCGTATTGCTCGAGCGTCACGTGCGGCGATCGTTCGAAGGAGAGATCGAGCGACTGGCCATCGCACATGACCAAGTGCGCTCCGTGCAACACCCCAATCATTCGCAAGACGCGGCCGGACGGGTGCTGCGCCGCGGCCTCCGTCAGCGCGAGGACGCTGAGCGCGCAGAGCGCGTCGCCGGCGTTGACTGCAGAGGCGACGCCGTTGCGCGACCAAAGCGTCTGGCGCCCGTGGCGCAATGGATCGCAATCCTCCACGTCGTCATGCACGAGCGAGTAATTGTGCAGGATCTCGATGGCGGCGGCCGGACCGAGCGCGCCGTCGAGATCGCCGCCTTCGGCCAACGCAACGCGCATCACCAGACTTGGGCGCAGCCTCTTCCCTCTGCGAGCCGGACCATATCCCCCATAGCCGAAATGGTAGAGCAGCATATCGGCGATCTCTCGAGATCCCCGATAGCGCCTGATGCACGCTTGCAGATGCGCCTCGAAGCGATCAAGCATCGGCGGTCTCCGCAAGCACGTGGATCTCGCTCATGATGCGCTCCGTGAACGTTCGCAGGTCTTCGCGCGTGGCTTTGCGATCGTGCGGTAGGTAGAGCGGCTTGCCGAAGATGACGGAGATGCGGTGGAGGCGGCCCGCGCGGTCGCTCCCCGAAACGCACGCCGGAACGACCGGCGCGCGAGCGAGCGAGGCGAGCAACGCCACCCCTTCGCGCACCTGCGCCGCTCCGGTGAGGTTGCGCGTGCCTTCCGGAAAGATCCCGACGGCTCCGCCCGCGCGGAGCAGGGCGACCGATCGCTTGATCGCGCCTGAGGCACTCCCCACTCGATCGACCGGATAGGCTCCGACGGAACGGATAACCGCACCCAACACGGGGATCCGGAAGAGTTCCGCCTTCGCCATGTAGGAGAGACGCCGCGGGCACATCACTCCCAGCGCCGGCGGATCCAGGTAGGAGAGGTGATTGCACGCGACGATCAAGGGACCGCTGCGCGGCACGTTCTCGATGCCGCGCCCTCGTATGCGCCAGAGAGCGCGAAAGATGGGTATCAGCAGGCCCTTTGCGACGTCGTACGTCTTCATGCGGCCGGATCGACAATCGCGCAGATCCGGTCGACGACGGCGGCGGCGCTCATCGCGCTTGAATCGATGACGACCGCGTCGCGTGCCGGCCGCAGCGGAGACGCGGCACGGCTCTCGTCCAGCCGGTCGCGCTCTTCGATCTCCGCCGCCAGCTCGTGCGCGTTTACGTCGACCCCCATCGTCTCCATCTGCCGGCGGCGGCGCTGCACTCGCGCCTGCACCGATGCGGTCAAGAAGATCTTGTGCGGCGCGTCGGGCAGGACGACGGTGCCGATGTCGCGACCGGCCATCACCACCGGCCCCGCTTGGGCGATACGGCGCTGCTCGCGCACCATCGCCTCTCGGACAACGGGCTGCGCCGCGATCGTCGATACGACCGAAGTCACGGCGTTGGACTGCAGCGCCTCCGGTGTGAGTTCCTCGCCGTCGGCGCGGATCCGAAAGCCGAGCGGTGCCGCGCGGTCGAGTTCCACGCCGATGGCGTGCTGGTCGATCAGGCGAACCAGCGCGCTCTGGTTGTCGAGGTCGGTTCGCGTGTTCAAAGCGACGTAGGCGAGCGCGCGATACATCGCGCCCGTGTCGAGGTACAGAAGGTTCAGCCGGTCGGCAAGGCAGCGCGCGACCGTCGTCTTACCCGAGGCCGCAGGCCCGTCTATGGCGATCTGCAAACGCATGGTTGGCACCGAACCCGCATTTCTACCCCGAAAAGCCAAAGCATTTAGAAGCCCGGCGCGCGGGGCCCGAGGAAGCGGATGGCTAAGACTCGGGCGGTGGCCAAGGCTCGCTCCGTTTTCTTCTGCTCGGCATGCGGCTTCGAATCGCCGCGCTGGCTCGGGCGCTGCCCCCAGTGCGACGCGTGGAACTCGTTCGACCAAACGCCCATGCGCGTTGCTTCCGGGCGTCCTTCGAGTACGGCGGCAGCGCTTGGGAGCGCCGCCGAACCGGTGCGCCTGCGCGATATCGACGGCTCGCGCGTAACGCGCGAGCGCACCGGAATGACGGAGTTCGACGCGCTCCTCGGCGGCGGCATCGTTCCGGGGAGCCTGATCCTCATCGGCGGCCCGCCGGGCGCCGGCAAATCGACGCTCGTGCTGCAGATGGCGGCCCGCCTCTGCGGCCGAGGCGCCGGCGTCGTATACGTCTGCGGCGAAGAGTCGGCCGCGCAACTCAAGATGCGTGCCTCGCGCCTCTCCCTGCGAGAATCCTTCGACGAGCTCAGGATGACAGGGGCCCTTGGAGCAGATCCAGCCCTTCGACAAGCTCCGGATGACGACGGGTTTGGGGACGTCTTGGTCTTTGCCGAGACGAATCTACGCGCGGTGCTCGAGCGGCTCGAGCGACTGGCGCCGAGGGCTTTGATCGTCGACTCGATCCAGACGGTCTGGCTGCCGGAGGCCGAGGCCTATGCAGGCAGCGTCACGCAGATTCGCGACTGCACCCAAGCGCTCGTGGAGTATTCGAAGCGCACGGGCTGCGCCACGTTCGTCATCGGCCACATAACGAAGGACGGTACGATCGCCGGCCCCCGGCTCCTGGAGCATCTCGTCGATACCGTGCTGTACTTCGAAGGCGAGAACACTTCAGACTACCGCATTCTGCGGGCGTATAAGAACCGCTTCGGAAGCATCGACGAGATCTGCGTCTTCAGCATGCACGGCGACGGCCTGCACGAGATCGCAAATCCATCGGAGCTCTTCCTCTCCGGACGCGCGGCGCGTTCCAGCGGCTCTTGCGTCGTCGCCAGCATAGTGGGTTCGCGACCGTTGCTCGTCGAGGTGCAAGCCCTGGTCGGCGAGACCGGCTACGGCTCACCTCGGCGGCTGGCGAACAACCTCGACCAAGGCCGCCTCGCGATGATCCTCGCCGTGCTGGAACGCCGCGCCGGGATGCAGCTCGGAACGCACGACGTCTACGTGTCGGTTGCCGGAGGGTTGCGCGTGAACGAGCCCGCGGCCGATCTCGGGATCGCGCTTGCGATCGCGTCGTCTTTCCGCAACCGGGCCATGCCTGTCGATGCCGCTGCATTCGGAGAGGTCGGGCTCTCGGGCGAGATCCGAGCGGTCGGCGCAAGTTCGCGCCGCTCCGCCGAAGCGCGCAAGCTCGGCTACGGAACGATCTATTCGCCGGAGAACTGCACCGAGATCGCTACGGCGGTCGAGCTGGCGCTCGGATGACGGCCGCCTGCGGGTGACGTGACGTTGTTCGAGTGCGTTCCGAACCTCTCGGAGGGCCGCGATGCGTCCATCATCCGGGCATGCGCCGACGCGGCGGCCGCCGCCGGCGCGCGCGTGCTGCACCGCACGAGCGACCCGGTCCATAACCGCAGCGTGCTTACGATGGCCGGGAGCGCCTCGGAGCTGCTCGCCGCAAGCGTAGCGCTGGCCGGCATCGCCGTCGAACGCATCGATCTGCGCGCGCACGCCGGCGTCCATCCGCGCATCGGTGCGCTCGACGTGTTGCCCTTCGTTCCTCTCGGCAGCGCTTCGATGGCGCAGGCCGTGCGACTCGCGCGCGATAGCGCTCGCGCGATCTGGGAGCGCTATCGAGTTCCGTCTTTCTTCTACGGAGAGGCGGCTGCCGTGCCGGAACGGCGCGATCTCGCTGTCGTGCGCCGAGGAGGGTTTGAAGGCCTGGAGAGACGCTTCGCTCGCCCGGGATGGCACCCGGATGTCGGCGACGTTCCGCGCCATCCAAGCGCCGGAGCCGTCGCCGTCGGTGCGCGCAGCCTACTGGTCGCCTTCAACGTCGACCTTTCGACCGGAGACCTGGCCCTTGCCAAAGGGATCGCAGCGGCGGTACGAGAGCGCGGCGGCGGACTTCGCACCCTCAAGGCGCTGGGTTTCCGCCTGAGCGCCGGCGTCGTGCAGGTCTCGCTCAACGTCACCGACTACCACGCTACGCCGCTCTACCGCGTCGCGGAACTCATTCGCGCCCTGGCGGCGGAACGCGGCGTCGCCGTGCTGCGTTGCGAACTCATCGGCGCACTGCCGTACGATGCCGTCGAGGCGACAGCTCGTTACTACTTGGGAGTACTACCTTGAAACGTCCGGTTCTTCTGCTTCTGCTCTTCGCCGCCGCGCTTTGGTGTGCGCCGGTGCCCATCGGCGCCGAAAACGCTCGCGACGCAGGCGTCGGTGACAAGAACGTCTACACGACCCGGCTGCATAACGGCCTCCAAGTCGTGGTGGTGGAAGATCACGCGGCCCCGGTAGTCCAAACGGCGATCTACTATCGCTTCGGCTCCCTCTACGAGACGCCCGGAAAGACCGGGCTCGCACACGCGCTCGAGCACATGATGTTCCGCGGAACCAGCGAGATCTCCGCGGGCGGCCTCGACGACATCGTCGCGCGGCTCGGAGCCCAGATGAACGGGCAGACGGATTACGATTACACGGAGTTTTACTTCCTCATGCCGGCGGACAAGTACCAGATCGCGCTCGCAATCGAGGCGGATCGCATGCAACACGCCTTGCTCCGGCAATCCGATTGGAACGTCGAACGGCTCGCAGTCCTCAACGAAATCGAGGGCGACCAGAGTTCGCCGTTCTTCAACTTGCTTTCGCGCGTGCGCGCGGCGGCCTATCCGGGTTTGCCTGCAGGGCGCACTCCGGTCGGCCACCGGCGGGACGTCGAGCGGGCTACCGTCAAGGACATCGCGAGATACTATCACGAGTGGTACGCGCCCAATAACGCAACGCTCGTCGTGGCGGGGGATGTCACGCCTCGAGCGGTCTTCGCAGTCGCGCGCAAAGATTTCGGGCCGATTCCGGCCCGCAAACTCCCGAACTTCAGACCCGCTCATCCGGTCGCCGCTACGGGCAAGGTCGTCGAAGCGCAGTTCCCCTTCCCATTTGAGGTGCTCGATCTCGCGTACGCCGTTCCCGGCGACAAGGAGCCCGGCGAGCCGGCGATCAGTACGCTCGCGACGCTGATCGCCAACCAACGCGGACCGTTCTATCAAGCCCTGGTCGAGACGAATATCGCGCTGGCCGTCGAAGCCAACGCCGACACGCAGCTGCGCGGCGGGTTGATGAACGTCTTCATCGTTCTGAATCCGGGGCACACGAGCGACGAAGCGCAAGCGGTCTTTCAACACACCATGGACGCCGTGCTGAAGAGCGGCTTCGCGCCCGGCATCGTCACCGCCGCGAAACGCCAGACGATTGCCGAGCGCGTCTTCAGCGCCGATTCGATCGGCGGGTACGGAGATTTAGTCGGCTACACCTACGGCGTCGTCGGCGAAAAAGTCCACGCGGAGGACGCCCGGCTCGCCGCGCTTACGCCGGCCGACCTGCTGGCCGCGGCTCGCAAGTACTTGGCAACGCCCAATGTCGTCGGTCATCTTCGCCCAAGCGACTCGCCGCCTAAAGGCGAATCCCAGAAGAGCAGCACGGCCGCGTCCGACAATTTTTCCTCGCGCGTTCCCAGCGGCCCGATCGTCGAGCCGAAGTGGATCCGCGAAGCCGTTCGCAAACCGACGACCGCTCGCAGCAAGCTCCATCCCACGATGTTCGTGCTGCCCAACGGCTTAAAGGTCATCGTCCAAGAGAAGACCGACCGGCCGACGGTGTACATCAGCGGTTCGATCGCCTCGTCGCCGGCCTTCGTGCCGCCGGGCCACGAAGGAACCCTACGCCTGGCTTCAACGGTGGCGAACTTCGGAAGCGAGCATTACGGCTTCAACACGTTACGCAAGGTGACCGACGACATCGGCGCAGCCGTCGAGCTCGGGCAGACGTTCTCCGCGCACGGTTTCGCGCAAGACTTCGGAACGCTGTTGAACGTGCTGGCGGATGGCGAGGAACATCCGACCTTCCCGGAGCACTGGCTGCGCCTGCAGCGCGAACAGCTTGCGAACAGCATCAACACGGAGAACGACATCTCCGGCGTCATGATCGATCGTGCGTTTCTGGAGCGGCTGTTGGCGCCGAACGACCCCGGGCTGCGTTATGCGACGCCGCTATCGGTCGCGTCGATCACGCGCGACGATCTCCTCACCTATACGAAAGAGTACTGGCGCCCGGACCTGACCACGATCGCGATCGTCGGCGACATCACGCCGGAGCAGGCGCGTGCGGAAGTGGAACGTGCGTTCGGCTCGTGGAAGAACGCCGGGCCTAAGCCCGACATCTCACAGATGCCGTTGCCGGCGGCTCACCGCGGGTACGCCTACATCGGAACCGCCGCTAACCAAGTCTTCCTGAAACTCGGCCAGCCCGCAATCCCACGAACGAGCCCGGATTACTACGCGTTTTCCGTGCTCAACCAGATCCTAGGCGGCGGCGGGTTCTTCGAATCACGCCTTTGGCAGGACCTGCGGCAACGGCGCGGCCTGGTCTACAGCGTTCAGAGCACGTTCGAGGCCGATCGCGACCGCGGCGACTTTCAGATCGAACTGAGCGCGCGGCCCGGCAAGGTGCTGCCCGCTATCGCAATCATCCGGCAACAGCTCGAACGGCTTAGGGATCACCCCGTGACGCCAACGGAGCTCGCCGAAGCGAAGACGCGCCTGGTTTCAAGCGCGCTCCTAGCTCAACAATCGGCCGACGCGCAGGTCGGCGAACTGCTCACCATCGCAACCAACGGTTTGCCGCTGGATTATTACGCAACGCTGAACGATCGCTACGCCGGTATTACCGCCGCCGACGTGCAGCGCGTCGCGCGCAAGTATCTGCGGCCGAACCGGCTGATCGAGATCTTTTCCGGACCGACGGGACCATGGGCGCAGCACGGGATATACTAACCGTCGATCCGACGACCGGCGCCGAACTCGAACGGTTCGCCTATGCGAGCGCCCGCGAGATCGACGAGCGCTTGACCGCGGCACGCGAAGCTTTCGGGCGTTGGGGCCGCGCTCCGATCGCTCACCGCGCTACGCTTATGCACGCCGTCGCGGCGGCGTTGCGCGCCCAGCGCGAGCCGCTCGCGCAGACCGCCGTCCGGGAGATGGGCAAGCCGATCGCGCAAGCACGCGCGGAGGTCGAGAAATGCGCCTCGTGCTGCGACTACTTCGCACGGCACGCCCAAGCGTTCTTAGCCGACGAGGAGATAGCCGGGACCGCCGCGCGCAGCCTGGTCGCATTTCGTCCCCTAGGCGTTATCTTCGCGATCATGCCTTGGAACTTCCCATATTGGCAGGTCGTGCGGGCTGCCGCTCCCGCGCTGATGGCTGGGAACGCCGTCGTTTTGAAGCACGCCGAAAATACCACGCGGTGCGGTCTCGAGATCGAACGGCTCTTTGCCGAAGCGGGTGCACCCGAAGGACTGTTCGCTACGCTGCTGCTGAGCAACGACGACGCCGACGCCTTGATCGCCGACGACCGCATCACCGCGGTCACGCTCACGGGCAGCGAACGCGCAGGCATCGCCGTAGCCTCCGCAGCCGGTCGATCCTTGAAAAAATGCGTGCTGGAACTTGGCGGATCCGATCCTTTCGTCGTCTTGCCCGACGCCGATCTGGACCTTGCCGTGACGACCGCCGTCAAGGCGCGCTTTCAAAATAACGGGCAGAGCTGCATCGCCGCCAAGCGTTTTATCGTCCATCGCGATCTCTACGAACGCTTCGTCGAACGCTTCGCGCGCGCGGCCGCCGGCCAGAGCGTCGGCAACCCGATGGACGAACTCAACGACCTCGGCCCGTGCGCGCGTGCCGACCTGCGCGATGCGCTGCACCGGCAGATCACCGCGTCGGTCGTGGACGGAGCCCGCATCGTCACCGGCGGCCGGCCGTACGACCGCGCCGGCTTCTTCTACGAACCGACGGTGCTCGCCGACGCCGGTCCCGGCATGCCGGCGTTCGACGAAGAGACGTTCGGACCGGCCGCAGCGGTTATCTGCGCCGACGACGAAGATGCGGCAATCGCGCTCGCCAACCGATCGAGCTTCGGTTTGGGCGCATCGATCTGGACGCGCGATACGGCGCACGCGTTGCGCTTGGCGCAGCGCATCGAAGCGGGAGCGGTCTTCGTCAACGGCATGGTCGCGAGCGACCCGCGCCTTCCCTTCGGCGGCATCAAGCGCAGCGGCTACGGACGCGAACTGGGCTCTTTCGGCATCCGTGAGTTCGTCAACGTGCAGACGGTGTGGGCCAACCCATCATAGCGGCGCGAAGAGCATCTCCAGGTCGGCGGCGTCGAAAGGCTTGCCAGGCTCGCGCCGCGCCTCGAACAGCGCGTCGGCCAACGCGGCTTTGCGCGATTGCATCTCGAGGATCCGCTCTTCGACGGTACCGACCGTCACGAGCTTGTAAACGAAGACGTGTCGCTCTTGGCCGATGCGATGCGCGCGATCGGTAGCCTGGCGTTCGACCGCCGGGTTCCACCAGGGATCGTAGTGGATGACGGTATCGGCGGCCGTTAGGTTCAAGCCCGTCCCCCCGGCTTTGAGACTGATGAGAAAGAGCGGAACCTCCCGCTCCTGGAAGCGCCGCACCGGCGTCGCGCGATCGGTCGTGTCGCCGCGCAGCTCGACGAAGGGAATCGCCAGCGCGCGGACTTCGGGGACGATCAAGTCGAGCATGCTCGTGAACTGCGAGAAGAGCAGCACGCGCCGCCCTTCTTCGATAAGCTCGGGGAGCATCTCGAGCAAGAGTTCCAACTTGGCCGAGCCGCGGACGCCGCGCGCCGATGCGAGCTTCACCAAACGCGGATCGCAGCAGACCTGGCGTAACTTCAACAGCGCATCGAGCACGACGATCCGGCTGCGCGAAAGGCCGCGCTGGCCGACTTCCCGAGCCACGCGCTCGTGCATTGCGAGGCGCACGGCTTCGTAGAGGTCGCGCTGTTCGCCCCCTAGTTCGACCCGCTGCACGATCTCGGTCTTTTCGGGGAGCTGCTCCTCGACTTGCGACTTCGTGCGGCGAAGCACGAACGGCCGCACGCGCGCGGCCAGCACCGCCGAGCGCTCGCGATCGGCATGCTTCTCGATCGGCGTTCGGAAGACGCGCGTGAAGCGCTTGCGATCGCCAAGCAGACCCGGCATCGCAAACGTGAGGATCGACCAGAGCTCGTCGAGGTGGTTCTCGATCGGAGTTCCCGTCAGCGCGAGGCGCTGCGCCGCATCGAGCCTCCATGCGATCTTGGTCGCCTTGGCCTGCGGATTCTTGATGGCCTGCGCCTCGTCGAGCACCACGATCTCCCAGCGGCGCCCGAGCAACATTTCGGCATCGCGTACCAGCAGCGGATAGCTCGTGAGCACGATGTCGGCACGCTCGATCTCGGGCACGTTCTCCGCACGATGAGGTCCGTGCAGCGTCAAGACGCGCAAGCCGCGCGCGAAGCGCCGGCACTCGCTCGCCCAGTTGGGAAGAACGCTGGTCGGCGCGACGATCAGCGACGGGTGCCCCAAACGGCCCGCGCGCTTCTCGACGAGGATATGCGCGAGCGCCTGCACCGTCTTTCCGAGCCCCATATCGTCGGCCAGGATGCCGCCGAGGTCGTGCGCTCGCAGGAACTGCAGCCAGTTGAGACCGGTCTGCTGATAGGGGCGCAGCGTCGTCGCGAAACCGCGCGGAACGCGGACTTCGGCTAGACCGGAGAACTCGCGCAGCGACCGCGCCAGCGCTCGCAATCGTTCGCCGCCCTGCCACTGCAGATGAAGCGACTCCTCGAGATCGTCCAGATGCGCGGCTTGCGCGAGCGTGACGGGCAAAGCCCCGTTAGCAGAAAGCGAGCCGGCATCGTAGAGTTCTACCAGCGTCGCAAGCACGATCTTTAGGCGGTCGGCGGGCAGTACGACGAACGTGCCGTCGGGCAGCGGCGCGTACAGCGGTTCCCCGCTTTCGAGCGCGGCGAGCGGCGACTCCGGCCGGTCGCGCGGCAGGCGCCGTAACGCTTCGACGACGATCGGCAAGAGCGAGACGCGGTGTCCGCCGATCTCGGTGCCGAGATCGAGCTCGAACCAGTGATTCTCGTTTTCGACGAGGTCGGCGCTCCACGGCGAATCGGCGCGTACTACGCGGTGGCGGAATCTCGGATCCACCTCGACGCGCCAGCCCTCCTCGCGCAATTGCGGAACGACGCGATCGAGGAACCGCGCCCAACGCACCTCGCCGCCCTTCGGCGGGAGCGTGAACTCGGTAAGCGTCATCTCGTCGTCGAGGAGGAACGCCTCGAGCCCCAAACTCTTCAAGCGGTCTTCGGCCGTACGTTCGAAGGCGAAGCGGCGCGGCCAGCGCTTCACGTGATTGTCGGCTACGCTCCGAAATTCTTCGCGAGAGTCGAGCGGATCGACGACCGTGCCACCGTAATCGAAGGCCAGCACCGCGACATCGTACTCGTCAGCGCGGCGCCAAACGGCCTGCACGGTACGCGTTCGTATCAAGAGACACGGGACCGGATCGTCGGCTAGAACGTCTTCACCCACCTCGACGCTCGGAGGCTCGAGCGCGAACGGCGCCAGTTCGCGCTCCCAAACGCGCCGCAGGCGCGAGGCGTGAACCGGTGCGAGTGCCGGCGCGTGCAGGAGCGCTGAAGCGATCTGCGCGGGAACGCCGAGATCGATCGGTCCAGCTTCCCACGTCGTCGTATCGAGGTACCAGACCGGAACCGCGGGGAGCAGCGCGATCTTGCCGTCGCCGCCGGCGAGCACCGGCCGTTGTCGCCCATCGCTTCCAAGCTGCCAGGCGATCTCTCCGGTGCGTGCGGCACCATGCACGATCGCCGGGTTCTTCGCCTCGCGCCAGTGGCACCGTCCGGTGGAGATCGCGGCTCGCAGCAGGGCCTCGAGCAGTTCGGCTCGGCGCAGCTCGTTTCCGTAGGCCCGTTCGGCGGCTGTCGCCAGCCGCCCGATTACGACGTCGACCGCTTGTACGAATCCGGCGGTCGATTCCGCGAGCGTGTACATCGTATAAGAGCGCGGCTTTCCGAACTCCCCCGATACCCGGCGCCGGACGGCGTACGGTTCGACGACCACCCGCGGCGTAAAGCCGTACTCACGCACGTCCACGACGTAGATGACGAACTCGTCGTTGCCGCGCCCAGGCGGAGCTCCGACGCGCCGCGCGGTCTCCGAAAGTTTCTCAAGCCACAGATCGACCGCGCCGTCCGCTTTATCGCGCGGCAGAGGTTCTACGGCCGCGCCTTGCGCGTATGCATACGGATCGAGCGTCCGGAAGAGAGCCGCAGCGACGTGCTTGCAATTATAGCCGACCGGGCACGTGCAGGTACCCTCGATCGCCCAGCGGCCGTTCCGGGCGCGCGCGACGACGCCGATTCGGTACGGCGCGCCGTCGCTGCCCGCAACGAACGCGTGGATTTGCGTACCGCCTGCGTCTACGCGAACTTCGAGCACGTGGCCTCGATCGTAGTAGGCTTGCCCCCTCGCCCAGTACGCCGGCGCGAAAGAGTTTCGAACCTCGTCGAGGCGAAATGGCGGGCGTACCGTAGGCATGAACTTCGGTGATTCGTCGCCGCGGCGGCAGGTACATGGTTGCCCGAGGCTTGCACATTCGGCGGAGGCGCAAGCGCCGGGCGTTCGCCTCGCGCCCGGAGCACCTGAGCGAAAAGCGGGTCAGACCGCCTGCGTGAGATAACGCGCGAACCAGGCGGCCGCGAGGTCCGCGACGCGCTCGAGCGCGCCCGGCTCTTCGAAGAGATGCGTCGCCCGCGGAATAGTCGCCAGTTCTGCGTGTGCGCGCATCATCGCTCGTGCCTTGCGGTTTAGCGCGATAACCTCCGTGCGAAACGACGGCGGAGGCCCACCGCGGGCGTTGCGCTGCGGCGATCAGCGCGGCCGCCGCACCCGTGCTCGCGCCGAAGTAGCCGATCGGGAGCGGCGCGGAGGCGAGATGCTCGCGCATGTGTTCCGTTGCAACGATTAAACGCTGCGCGAGCAGCGGGATGTCGAAGCGGAACTCGGCCGTGATTGCGTCGGCGCTCTCTTCGCGCTGTGTGAGGAGGCCGGTGAGCAGGGTCGCGCATCCGGCCTCGCCTAAACGGTTCGCCACGAGACGGTTACGCGGGCTGAAACGGCTGCTCCCACTGCCGTGCGCGAAGATCACTAGCCCCGCAGGATCCGTGGGCATGGAGAGCGTTGCGCCCAGAGTTTCGCCTTGCCCGG
This sequence comes from bacterium, assembly GCA_021781595.1. GTDB lineage: Bacteria > Vulcanimicrobiota > Vulcanimicrobiia > Vulcanimicrobiales > Vulcanimicrobiaceae > JAJYFL01. Next base: position 33,885 of record JAJXWN010000005.1, read on the forward strand.
GAAGCCCGATACGCTCTTGCCTGACAAGCGGCCGGCTTTGCGCCGTCATACGCCGCTCGGGTAGGACTCCGGCGGCTCGCCCCGGAGCCAGCGGGCGCTGCGCTCGAGCGACTCGACGGCTGTCGGAGTTGGGCCGCTTTCGGATTTGGCGCCGAATTTTGTTCGGAGACGAGGCGCGAAGAAGCACGCTCCTGCACATCCTGTGCCCGCGTGCATTACGGCCATCCTTGGCCGGAAGGAGCGAAGCCGTAGCTTCGTGACTGATGAGCAACGAAGTATTCGGGCAAAAGGCGGCCCAAAGACGGAAACGGCTCAACTCCGACAGCCTCCTAGGGCGGCCTCGCGTAGCAGGCGGCGCACACCGTCGTCGCTGGTCTGTGCGAAGTTTTCGTAGTGCATTCCAACCGCTCCAAAGTGCTCGGGCTCGTACGGGCAGACGACGCGGTCGGCTATGGCGCGCAGCCCGGAGCATGCCTCGGGAGAGCCGACCGGCACCGCGACGACGATCGCGGCGGGCTCGTGCGTTCGCAAGGCCTGCACGGCCGCGTGCATCGTCGCTCCGGTCGCGAGGCCATCGTCGACGAGAATGACGGTCTTGTGCGCGATGGATAGCTCGGAGCGCCCGTCTCTATAGGCGGTCTCGCGCCGGCGAAGTTCGGCCAGTTCGCGCTCAACGGCAGCATCCACGGCCTCCGGGGGGATGCGCAGGGCGGCGATCAGGCCGCGATCTAGCACGCAGCTTCCATCGGCGGCGAGCGCCCCCATCGCCAACTCCTCCTGCCCGGGAACGCCGAGCTTGCGGACGGCGTAGGCGTCGAGCGGCAGGTGCAGCTGCGTTGCGACTTCATATGCAACCGGAACCCCGCCGCGCGGCAGGGCAAGCACGAGGGCATCGGAGCGATCCGCGTATGCGGCAAGCTCGTGGGCGAGCATTCGGCCGGCCTCGCGCCGGTTCCGATAGCGAAACCCCGGCATCTCACCACAGAGTCTATCTCCACGACGAGAAACCGGAATGAAGATGCAGGGAAGGGCTACGGCGAGCAGGCGCAGTAGTCGGCGATGCGCGCGATGCCCTCGCGCACGCGTTCGACCGGCGCGACCCAACTCAAGCGCAGCCAAGCATCGAACGATGCGCCGAACGCGATGCCCGGTATCGCGATCACCTCTCGCTCGTCGGCTAGCGCGTGCGCCGCGTGCAGCGAGCCCACGCCTTCGGGAAGGCGAACGCAAGCGTAGAAACTACCCTCGGGTACGATGAAATGCAGACCGCTTTCGCGCAAGGCATCGACGACCGCGCTCCGCTGCAGCCCGTACCACTCTGCATGCTCGCGCAGATAACCCGGCTCTTCGAAGATGTGCAGCGCAACTTGCTGTGCGAACGTGTCGGCGCAGGACGTCACCCACGCGTGCACCTTGACGATCGACGGCGCGAGTTCCGCGGGCGTCATCGCCCACCCAAGGCGCAGGCCGGTGAGTGCGTTGCTCTTGCTCACCGAGTTGGTAACGATCGTATGCGGATAGACCTCTGCGAAGTAACCGGCTTCGTCGAGGTACGTCTGCTCCCGGTAGACCTCGTCGTGAATCACCCACACGGGCTCCCCGCCTCGCCGCAAGAGCCCGTCCGCGAGACGCGCGACGGCCCCGCGCGAGATGACGCGTGCGGTGGGATTGCATGGCGAACAAACGACAACGGCGCGCGTTCGCTCGCCGACGGCGGCGAGAATGCGTTCCGGATCGTACGCGAAACCGTCAGATTCACGCATCGCCACGCTTTGCACCACAACTCCCTCGAGCGCCGCCATCTTCGCATACGACGGGAACGCCGGCTCGACGACGAGCAGCTCGTCCTTCTCGGGATCGAGCAGCGTCTTGATGACGACGTACGTCGCTTCTTGCGAACCCGTCGTGACGCAAACGTTCTCGGCCGCGCCGAGCCACGGATACCCGTAGTGCCCCGCGATGCGCTTGCGCAGTTGCGGATCGCCCGCGTTGACCGTATAACGGATCCCGTGATCAACGACGTAACGCATGGCCGCTTCGAGATGCGCCGGATTGGGCCGCAGCGACGGCTCCCCTAGGCCCAAGTCGATGGAGCCAGCTCTTCGCTTGGCTGCGATCTCGCGGATCAACGAGCCCTCTATCCGTGCGACGCGGGGATTCATCGTCAAACCGCCACCTCGTACTCGCGCAAGGCCGCGTTGAGTGACGTCTTCGTATCGGTCGACTCGCTTCGCGTACCGATGACGAGTGCACACGGTACGTCGTAGGTTCCGGCTGGAAACGCTTTCGGGAGACTGCCTGGAATGACGACCGCCCGAGCGGGAATGCGGCCCCTCGTGGTAACCGGTTCGCTTGCGCGAACGTCGACGATCGGCGTGCTCGCCGTCAGCACGACGCCGGCGCCGAGTACCGCTTCTCTTTCGACGCGTACGCCTTCGACCACGATGCAGCGCGAACCGACGAACGCGCCGTCTTCGACGATGACCGGCTGCGCCTGGGGCGGTTCGAGCACGCCGCCGATACCGGCGCCGCCCGAAAGATGCACGTTCTTGCCGATCTGCGCGCACGAGCCCACCGTAGCCCAGGTATCGATCATCGTGCCCTCGCCGACGTAGGCACCGATATTGACGTATCCCGGCATGAGGATCGCGCCTCGCCCCAGGAAACTCCCATAGCGTGCGGCGCCCGGCGGCACGCAGCGCGCGCCGAGCGCATCGTAATTCGTCTTGACCGGAATCTTGTCGTACGCATTGCCCATCCACACGACATCGCGCCGCCGGAAGTACAGCAGGATCGCCTGTTTGATCCACGCGTGAGTGACCCAGCCGCCGTCGTATGGTTCGCAGACGCGCAGTCTCCCGTCGTCCAGCGCCGCCACCACCTCGTCGACCGCGCGGCCGGCCGAGCCCTTCAAATCGCTCGCATCCGCCGCAAGCGCCTCGATTTCAAGCCGTAGCCTTCGAACGTCCATGCAGCGCACGCTTACGTGAGGAGAACCTGCGCCCCTCCGCAGCGGCGCGGCGGCGGACTGGAAGCATCCGTAACCCGCGGTGCATTGCTGGGTAAGAGAACGTGGGTAAGAGATCGTAGGGTCGTGGAGAACTATCCCCTCCCTCACCCCCCGAGCAAGAACCGACTCGTTCCTTCTTAAGGAGAACCCGTGCCCAACACACGCGAAGACGAACGTCGAATCGACGCGATCCGCTTCTTGTCCGTCGATGCGGTGCAGCGGGCAAACTCCGGACATCCGGGGATGCCGCTCGGAGCCGCGGCGGCCGCCTATACGCTCTGGACGCGCCATCTGCGTTTCAATCCGAAGGATCCCGGATGGTTCGACCGGGACCGCTTCGTCCTGAGCGCCGGGCACGGATCGATGCTGCTCTACTCCTTGCTCTATCTCACCGGCTACGCGTTGACGCTGCAGGATCTCGAGCGTTTCCGGCAGTTCGAAAGCAAGACGCCGGGCCACCCTGAAGCGCGCCATACGCCCGGAGTGGAGGTCACCACCGGACCGCTCGGGCAAGGCTTCGCGAGCGCCGTCGGCTTGGCGATGGCGCAGGCGCATCTCGCCGCAACCTACAATCGCGCGGGCCTCGCGATCGTAGACCATTACACCTACTGCTTGTGCGGCGACGGCGATCTGATGGAAGGCCTCTCGGCCGAAGCCGCATCGCTTGCCGGCCACCTCGGCTTGGGAAAACTCATCGTGCTCTACGACGACAACAAGGTCTCGCTTGCGGCGCCCACCGGCGTGACCTTTACCGAAAGCGTCCTCGAACGCTTCGCCGCACAGCGCTGGCATACGGTCTACGTCGACGCCGATCAGGGGAACGGCGTCGACGCGATCGACGCCGCGATCCGGGAGGCCAAGAACGTCACCGATCGGCCGTCGCTCGTTGCGATTCGCACGCACATCGGGTACGGATCGCCCGAACAGGACTCGTTCAAAGCGCATGGCGAGCCACTCGGCCCCGAAGGCGTTAGAGCCACGAAAGAAAAACTCGGCTGGCCGCTCGAGCCCGACTTCTACGTTCCCGATGACGTGCTGGCGTTCTACCGTAGCGTGGGCCAGCGGGGAGCCGAATTGCAGAGCCGCTGGCAGCAGGCCTACGCCGCTTGGAAGGACGCGAACGCCGAGCCGGCCTCGCAGTTGGAGCGAATCCTCGCCAAGCGTCTTCCCGACGCTGTGCCGTGGCCCGCATTCACCAAAGAGAACGGCGACAACATCGCCACGCGCGAAGCCGGCGGCATCGTCATGAACGCGATCGCCGCCGCACTGCCCGAACTCGTCGGCGGATCCGCGGATCTCGATCCTTCGACGAAGACCTACCTCAAGAATATGGGCGACTTCCAGCCCAAACACTACGCCGGGCGCAACGTGCATTACGGCGTTCGCGAGCACGCCATGGGCGCGATCACGACTGGACTCGCGATGCACGAGGGCCTGCTGCCCTTCGCCGCAACATTTTTCAACTTTAGCGATTACATGAAGCCCGCCATGCGCCTGGCGTCGCTGACGGGCGTTCACGCGATCTACGTCTTCACGCATGATAGCGTCTTCCTCGGCGAAGACGGACCGACGCATCAACCGATTGAA
>JAJXWN010000090.1 GCA_021781595.1 bacterium
CGGCCCGATCTCGGCGAAACGCAGTAGCGATGGCGATCCTTGCAATGGCCTGCGTTCGCATGTTAGAATCCGAGGGTTGTCGCGGAGCCCCAGCGACTGTTTTCAATTTTCGGTCCGTATTTTCTTAAAGAGAGCCGCCATGAACCTCATCGACGTCCTCAACCAGGAGCAGCAAAAAGGGAGCGTGCCCGAGTTCCGCTCCGGCGATACCATCAAGGTCTATTCGAAGGTCGTCGAGGGCGGCAAGGAGCGCGTGCAGATGTTCGAGGGTGTCGTGACGGTTCGCAAGGGGGGCGGTTCCCACGAAGCGGTCACCGTGCGCCGTGTAGCCCACGGCGTCGGCGTCGAGAAGACCTTCCTCGTCCACAGCCCGCGCGTCGAGAAGATCGAAGTGGGCAAACGCGGCATCGTCCGCCGCAGCCGCCTCTACTACCTGGCCGAAAAGGTCGGTAAGGCCGCTCGCATCAAAGAGAAGAAAGCTGTTCGCTAATCTCGCTCTGAGCCCGCTACAACTTCTCGGGTTGATCTGCGTGTTCGCGGTGGCGAGGATCGCCCTGGGTTTGAAACCCGTCGCCGCCGGCCGCAGCGCCGGTGCGCTCGCCGCCATCGCGCGCGAGTACCTCGAAGCATTTATCGTTGCCGGACTCGTAGCGCTCTTCCTCATAACGTTCGTCATTCGGACGTTTTACATCCCGTCCGGGTCTATGGAACCAACACTACAAGTCAACGACGTACTGCTCGTCGACGAGATCGAGTACCGGTTTCACGGCCCGCAACCCGGCGACATCGCCGTCTTCAAGCCGCCGGTCGCTTCGAAGGACGATTACATCAAGCGTGTAATCGGCGTTCCGGGTGACACTCTTTCGATTCACCACGGTACGGTGTACGTGAATGGACGCGCGCTCGCCGAACCCTACGTCGCCCAAAAGCCGGATTATTCGTTACGTGTCGAACGCTACGGAATCTACGTCGACGGGCAGCCGCTGGACCCTTCCCAAGCCGACGTGCCGCCCAAGCGCTTTTGGCAAAGCCCCGACCGCATACCGAAAGGTTTCTACTTTATGATGGGCGACAACCGGAACGAGTCGGACGATTCCCACGTGTGGGGCTTCGCGCAGCTTCATGGCAAATTCGCCGCCGGCCCACTCGCGCGCACGAACGAAACTGCGGAGTTCACGGGCCGGGCGTTTTTGATTTTTTGGCCACTAAACCGGATGCGGATACTACAATGATTGCGAGCCCTCTCTGTGCCTGGATCGATCGCCGTGACCCCAACTGAACTTCTCATCATCGTCGCGCTCTTCATCGTCGCGCGGCTAGTACTCCACTTGCAGCCCGTCAAGGTCCGCTCTCAAGGGCGCTCGCTGGTCTTCGCCCACGAGTATCTCGACCCGTTTATCTTTGCCGGCATCGCGGCGTTCTTGCTCATCACTTTCGTCGCGCGAACGTATTACATCCCGTCGGGCTCCATGGAGCCGACGCTCAAGATCGGCGACGTGTTGCTCGTCAACAAGTTCGAATATCGCTTCGTAAAGCCGCGCGAAGGCGATATCGTCGTTTTCAGACCGCCCGTCCCGTCTCCAGACGATTTCATCAAACGCGTCATCGGGCTTCCGGGAGATACGCTCAAGATTCAAAACGGCACCGTTTACGTCGACGGCAAGGCTCTAGCCGAACCGTACGTAGCCGCCAAACCCGACTACAACCTGATCGTCAAGAATTACGACGTCTACGTCGACGAGCGCGACGGAACCGGTTACCAGCCGCTCGACCCGTCGACCGCAAACATCCCGCCAAGGAAAGACTGGACGGCGCCCAACCGCATACCGAAAAACTGCTACTTCATGATGGGCGACAATCGCAACGACTCCGAAGATTCGCACATATGGGGTTTCGCCCAGCTCTCCGGCACGTTTGCTACTGGGCCGCGGGCCGGCGGACCGGCTCACTTTACGGGCCGCGCGTTCCTGATATTCTGGCCGCTTTCGCAGGCCCGCATCCTCTAGCGGGTTGCGGAGTATCGACACGGATTAGGACTTCGCGCGCGCGCGTCGAAGAATCCCTTCCGTGCTCCGCCCATTGCATTGGCGCTCGGTAGCGAGCGTGACGCTGCAAGTCGCGGTCCTCGGACTCTTGGCGCTCGCGTTCTTCATGCGTACGCCCCAAGTCTCGGGGATCTCGATGTCGCCGCTGATCGCATCGGGCGAGTTCGTTCTGATCGACACGGTCGCATACCGGTTTCGCGGACCGAAGCGGGGTGACGTCATCGCCTTCCATCACGACGGGCCGACGCCCGAGGTGTTCATCAAGCGAGTCGTCGGGTTGCCCGGCGATCGCATCCGCATCGATCGCGGAACGGTGTACGTCAACGGCGCTCCGCTCTCCGAGCCGTACATCCGTTACCGCGACGACCGCAGCTTCCCCACGGTCGTGGTCCCGCCGAACTCACTCTACGTGCTCGGCGACAACCGCGTGGACAGCGACGACTCCCGCTTCTGGGGCTTCGTTCCGGAAAGCAGCGTCATCGGTAAGGCCGTCGCCGGGATCTGGCCGATCGGCCGCATCGGACTCCTATGAACGCCCGCGCCGAGTTCGAGCGCGTCATCCAATGGTACCCCGGCCACATGGCCGCCGCGATGCGGCGCATCGGCGAGCATATGAAGCTGATCGATGTCGTTATCGAAGTGGTCGATGCGCGCGTCCCGTTCAGCGGGAGCAATCCCGTGCTCGACGCGATCGCCGGCCAGCGTCCGCGCCTGCTCGTCCTCGATCGTGAGGATCTTGCGGATCCGCATGCGACCGCGCGATGGTTAGCCTACCTCGGCCGGCGCCGCCGCGTCGTCGCAGTTAACGGGCGCGAACGCAGCGGCGTCACCGCGGTCGGCTACCATCTAGCGCAGCTGACCGCGGGGCGGCGCGCCGCCCAACGCGCTATCGTGGTCGGGCTGCCGAACTCGGGAAAATCCTCCATCATCAACGGTCTGCTGAGACGCGCCGCCGCGAAGACCGAAGACCGGGCTGGGGTCACGCGCGCGTTGCAATGGTTTAGGGTACAGCCCAACCTCGAGCTGATGGACACTCCGGGAATCTTGGTCCCCAAGATCGATTCCGCCGAAGCCCAATGGAAACTCGCACTGGTCGGCGCGGTGCCACGCGAGCGCTACGATCCCGAAGACGTTTCGACGCGCTTTCACGCCTGGTTGTCGGAACGCACGAGGGGGCAGACGCGCGTGCCGGATCTCGCGGCATTCGCGCGGGCCCGCGGCTTCGTCCGGCGTGGCGGCAAGGCCGACCTCCATAACGCCGCGCAGTCCTACCTGAAGGCTTTTAACGACGGCGCATTTGGACGCCTTACGCTGGAGTTGCCCCCCGATGAGCCCTGAAAAATCCGCCCGGGACTTCGTGCGCGCCGACCGCGAGCACCGCCGGCTGCTAAGCCTGCACGCGTTTGAAGATGCCGCCCGCGCCCGAGGGTACGTGTACGTCGGTGGCGTTGACGAAGCCGGCCGCGGACCGCTAGCCGGCCCGGTCGTCGCCGCGTGCGTCGTCGCGAGCGGCCGGCTCATGCTCCGCGGGCTCAACGACTCAAAGCAAGTACGGCCGGAACGGCGCGAAGAGCTCGCCGAAGGGATCCGCGCTCTCTGCGCGGCCTGGGCAATCGGCAGCGCGAGCGTCGACGAGATCGACCGGCTCAACATTTACTGGGCGAGCGTGCTGGCGATGGAACGAGCGATCGCCGGAGTCACGGTCGCGCCGGAGTACCTGATCACCGACGCCGTACGGATCCCTTCGTTCGCATCGCCGCAGGAGCCGCTGATCAAGGGCGATGCGCGCAGCGCGGTCGTCGCGGCCGCATCCATCCTGGCAAAAGTCCACCGAGACCGCCTGCTGGTCGAACTCGACACCGTCGAGCCGCGCTACGGCTTCGCCGCGCACAAAGGCTACGCGACGCCGCAGCACCTAGAGGCCCTCCGCATGCACGGCCCGTCGATCTACCACCGCCTGGGGTTCCGGCGCGTGCGGGACGCGCAGCTCGTTCTCGAGGGCGTCGTACGCGATTGAACAGCTCCAAGGGCCGCGCCGGTGAAGCCAAGGCCGCAGTCTTTCTGGAGACGTGCGGGTACCATATCGTCCAGCGAAACGTTCGCCTGCCGGGCGGCGAGATCGATCTGGTCTGCCGTGACGGCGACACAATCGTCTTCGTCGAGGTGAAATCTCGTGGCTCCGCACGCTTCGGTACGGCACTGGCAGCCGTAGATGCACGCAAACGCGCGACGCTACGCAGGCTCGCGGCCGACTACCTCCAAATCGTCCAACCACACGCCTGCGTCCGTTTCGACGTCGTGGCTTTGGACGGAGACCGCATGACCCTACATCGGAACGCCTTCTAGTGAACCTTATAGGACGGACGTTCGCCAGCCGGTACGAGATTCTCGAAGCGATCGGCCGGGGCGGCAGCGCCGATACCTATCGCGCGGTCGATCGTACGCTCGGGCGCGAGGTCGCAGTCAAGGTGCTGATCGACCGGTCGGACGACGTCAACCACCGGTTTCTGCGCGAGGCGCAATCCATGGCGCGCTTGAACCACGCGCGCATCGTCACCGTCTACGACGTCGGCGAAGAGGACGGGTTCGCGTACATCGTCATGGAGCTCGTCGCCGGCAAGACGTTAAGCGATCTGCGGGGCGGCTCGATCTCTTACAAACAGGCAATCGATTACTTGCTGGAGATACTCGAGGCGCTCGAGTACGCGCACGGCCAAAATATCGTTCACCGCGATATCAAGCCCTCCAACATCATGACGGTCGACGATGGGCAGCACATCAAACTGATGGATTTCGGGCTGGCCCGCCGTTTGAGTGACGTGACGCAGACGACGCGCACCGGCAGCATCGTCGGTACGATCGCCTACCTCGCTCCCGAACGCTTCCTGAGCAAACCGGCCGACGTTCGCAGCGACCTCTACTCGGTCGGGATCGTCACGTACGAGATCTTCACCGGAACCGTTCCGTTTCGAAACGAACGCGAGGACCTGGTTGCTACGATCTTCTCGCACGTACACGACGCGCCGACGCCTCCACACGAAATCAACCGCAACATTCCCGGCACGCTCGAGCGCATCATCATGCGTGCCATCGACAAAGATCCCGGCAAACGCTATCAAACGGCGCACGATTTCGCCCGCGACGTTCGAGCGCTGTCGGCCGCCGCTCCGAGTCCGAACGCGAGCCGCGACCGCGCCGGCCGTACCGATGCGGCCGATCCATCCCTGCGAGACGCGCTGGACCGCGCGCTGGCGCCGTCGCGCAACCGCAACCAAGCCATCGAGGCGGTTCTCAAAGCGATGCTCGCAACCCGCCACCGCCGATACGACGAAGCCAAGACCAATTTCATGCTCGCGCTGCACGATCTGCACGCGATCGATAACCGCCTGGAGTATGCCAAGACGGCCTTGAAGTATGGCGCGATGATCTTGCAGAAGGCTTCCGACGGCATGCGCGAACGGGAAGAGTTGCGCGATGCGGTTCACAAACTCGCAGAGACGCTCGAGGTCTTCCGTGACTTCGAACTCGGGCCGCAGATCGACGAGACCGAATATCTCATCAACGCGCTCGAGCGCACCGCTATAGGATTTTAACGCGTAAAGAGAAGCATGCCTGAAAAAAAGAAGCCCGAACTCCGCCGCTCCGTAACGCCGTGGGGCTCCTTCGCTTGGGGGTACTCCGACGTCGGCGCCGACATCTTCGTCGGTCTGGGATTGGTGCTCGGGGCGGCCGCCGGCGCCTCTAACGTCGCGTTTCTTTTTGCGGGCGTCGTCTACGTCTGCATCGGCCTTGCCTATACCGAGCTCGCGGCTACCTATCCGGTAGCGGGCGGTGGCCAGTACTTCGTCATGCGCGGGCTGGGAGATATCTTCGGCTTCATCGCCGGCTGGGCCGTCTTACTGGATTTTACGATCGACATAACGCTTTTCGCCTGGGCCTGCGTCGACTATCTGAGCCAGTTGCTCCCAGCGCTCAACACGACCGCGAATCCGTGGCCGCACTTCATCGTCGCGCTGGCGCTGGTTCTCGGGCTGCTCTCTCTCAATATCATCGGCGTTCGCGAGAGCACCGCGTTCAACGGCGTCGTCAGCGCGCTCGACATCGTGAGCGAGACGACCATCTTGACGCTCGGATTTCTCTTCGCATTTCGGCCCGAGATCCTGATCCACACGATGCAGACGTCCTGGCCGAGCTCGAACGATCTCATGCTAGGCATCTCTCTCGCGATCGTCTCGTTCGTCGGCTTGGAATCGATCTCGCAGGCGGCACAAGAGACGCAGCGCCCTGCTTCGGTCATCCCTCGCACCTCGGTCGCGCTTATTCTGACGATCTTGATCTTCGCGCTCTCGTATTCCAACCTCGCGCTCGGCATGCAGCCTTGGCACCCGATCCCGCTCGACGCCCACGGCCACACGCAGGCGCTCTGGCATTGGCTCGGGAACGGCGACAACAACGGTAAGGCCGTCGCGCTCTTGGCGCAACAGGTTCCGTACTTCGGTGCCGTCGCGGCGTTTTACGTCCCGGTACTCGGTGCGATTCTCTTGCTTATCTCAAGCAACTCCGGCGTCTTCGGCAGCTCGCGCATCGCCTATGCCATGAGCAGCGCGAAGCTCCTGCCGTCGGCCTTCCAGCGCGTGCATCCGAAGTTTCGGACGCCGATGGTCTCGCTGGTAGCGTTCGTCGGGGTTTCGGTCATCGAACTCTTTTTCGCAGCGCTGCCCTCTCTCGACCCCGCGGCCAGCGCCCTCTATGCGCGGTGGTTCAACGGCGAGAGCGGGCTCGGTTTCTTGGCCGATCTCTACGCCTTCGGTGCGGCCACGAGCTACTCGTTCGTCTTCATCGCCCTCGTCGCGCTGCGCCTGTTCGACCCCTTGAGCCCGCGGAAGTTCAAGATGCCGTTCAACATTCCGGTCACCGTTCGGGGCGAGCGAGCGGAGTTTCCGCTCGTCGCGGTGGTCGGTTTCGCGGGCATCTTCGCGATTCTTCTCTTTACCTTGAAGACGCACCCGATCGGCCGCATCGCGGGACCCGCGTGGCTGGTGGTCGGCATCATCATCTACCTCCTCTACCGCCGCAACAAGAGACTCCCGATCCTCGGCTCGCAAAGACACGACTGGCGAACTCAGCAGGCGGAGATCCTGCGTAATGCGGGCGAGCTCGAATTGATGGACGAGTATCTGGCCAACCTCAAAGCGAGCGACGAACGCCGGGCGCAGGCGGCGGCCGCCCCATGACCTACCTGCGCTTGGGCATGTACGGCCTCTACGTCATCCTCGGGGCGACGATCATCGCACGCCTTCTGGCGGCCGGCGCCCACTGGAGACTCTTGGTCTCCGGCGTGGTCCTCGGTTTGCTGCTCGTATTGCTGGGCGGATACCGTATCGCGTTGTTCCTGCGGCACCGCTCCGGAGGGCTGCCACGATGAACGCTCCGGTCCATATTACCCTCACGGGGCTAATCGTCGCGCTCGTCATCGCCTTCGCAATCGGATCGACGATCTGGTGGATGCTCCACCCGCCGGCTTCGTTCGTGCAAAAGCTTGCCGCGCAGGCGGAGAGCGAGTTCGAGCGCCTGGTGGGCAGCATCATGGTCGTCTTCTCCCAAGACATCGAGTCGGGACACATGATGGCGCTCGCCGCAAAATTGGCGCGAGGCGAGAGATCCGAACTGCTCGCGATCTACGTCATCGAGGTCCCCTTCACGCTGCCGCCCGACGCCGAGATGACCGCGGAGGAGCGGACGGCCCTCGACGCGCTCGGCGCCGCCGAAACGATCGCCGTGAAAAACGGGGTAAACATCCGTACGGAGATCGTCCGTGCGCGGGTGACCAGCCAATCCGTCCTCGATCTGGCTAAACGGGAGAAGGCGAATCTCATCATCCTAGGATCGTTCCGCGAGGGGAAATACACCGGGGCACCGCTGGGCCGGGCGATCGAGACGATCGCTGCCAATGCAAAGTGCGACGTCCTTATCGGCGTGGAAGGCAAGCACGGGACCCTGCTGGTGGACGAGTTTGGTCAGGCCGCCGCGCCGGGCGGAAACGAAGACCGTCAGCCGAACGTTTAGACACCACCTGTAAACGGAGGCACCATGTCTGCAAGACGCTCGCTCTCGCTCAATCTCATTGCCGCCGCGGTCGCGCTGGCGCTTCTCGCTCCGGTCGGCGCCAGCGCAGCTGGGGCTCCGGCTATCGCCCAGTTCGACGCCGCGTTCGCTAACGTGCACGACTATACCATGACCGTGAAGTCGCACGAGTTCAACGGCAGCCAGACTCAGGACCGCGTCTACCATTATTGGTTCATGAAGCCGCACTTCGAGAAGATCGCCATCGTTTCGGGC
>JAJXWN010000091.1 GCA_021781595.1 bacterium
CGAGATGCTGCCGATCGGCTTTAAAGGTCTGCCCGCGCGCTTCGGAGGCTCCTTGCGTTCGAAGGTCACGGTACCGACGCTCAAGCAGGCCGGCTCGATCGTCGCAACGCCAAACGGCAGGTTCCTCTACGTCGCCGGCTGCGCCCCGACCCCGCGCGGCTACACCGGAAACGCCGACAGATTGGAAGAGATCGAAGCCTACCGAGTCGGCCGTGCGGGCGTTCCGCGCGAGATCGCTCCGCCCACGCAGATCGAGGGCTGCCTAACGGGTAACGCGCCGCCCTATCAAACGCTGGCGGTGAGCGCCAACGGCCGCCGTCTGTTTGCGGCGGGTGGAATCTCTTACGACATCGCCTCCGGCGGAAGCAAGGACAACATACACGTACACGCCTTCCGCATCGAACCGACCGGGCAACTGCTTCCCGCCGGAGACGCGCAGATCGCTGGCCTCCCGGACCCGACTCCCTACGTCGCGTTGGATTCGAGCGGGAGATGGCTCTTTGTGGCGGGTCTCGTGATGCTCCGCGGCGGTTCGGGGATGCTGCTCCAGGAGCTGCGCGTCGGCGCGAGCGGATCGCTGAGGCTCGCAGCGGCGATCCGATTTGCCGACGCGAACGAGATCGCATTCGACGGCCTGGCAGCGTCGCGCAACGGTCCGTTCCTGTACGCTTCCGGCACGCCGCTATCCGGCTCGGCCCTCTCGACACACCTTTTCGGTTACCGCATTGCGGCCGGCGGCGCACTCAAACCGATCCCCGGCGCGGCGGCCGACACGCACCTGATTCCGGCGGCGCAGCCGAACTACGAGTCGCTGGCGTTGGCTCCGTCCGGTCGTAGGCTCTACGTGATGGGAACCTCTACCGGCGCTCGCAACGGCGCGCTCATCACATCGTACCGCGTCGATCCCCGCGACGGTGCTCTACGCCCATCGCGGGGATCGACGATCGCGACGAAGCGGATCGCGCGGCCGCAGACAATCGTCCTGGACGCGACCGGGCGCTACCTCTACGAGATGGACCGGGCCGCCGGTTTCATGGGAGGGCCCGCCGTACTCGAGTTTCGCACCGGAGCGCGCGGCGCGATCGTAGATAACGACGCGTGCATCGGCAGCGGGATCGCATTCTGCGGGCGCATCCCCGTACGGACCGGACCGATCGTCATCTTGCAGTAGCCGGCATCGGTCTCATCTACGCCTCGCGCAGGCGTGCCGAGCAATCACGAGCGTCTCGTCGGCCGGCACGACACGCACGCCGACGCGGCTGTCCTCCCGCGAGACTATTGGGGCTGAGGCTGCATTGGCCGCTTCGTCGAGGAGCACTCCGGCATAGCCCAGCGCCTCGCATGTCTTCGAACGAATCGGAGCCGCGCGTTCGCCGATGCCGCCCGTAAAGACGAGCGTATCGAGTCCGCCCAGGACGGAGATCATCGCCCCAAGGTGCTTTACCAACTGGTACAGGAAGAGCTCGACGGCTTCGCGGGCAAAGGCATCCGATGGCGCGGCGGCGAGCAATACTTCCATGTTTGCCGACGATCCGGAGACGCCGCGCAGACCGCAATGGTAGTTCAGCAAATCCGCGAGATCCGCCGCCCCGTAGCCCCCCGCCCCGAGCAGATAGAGCAAAACCCCGGGATCCATGTCGCCTGGACGCGTTCCCATCATCAAGCCACCGAGCGGGCTGAAGCCCATGGTCGTGTCCATCGGCAGACCGTCCTTCAGCGCGCATAGGCTGGCGCCGTTCCCCAGGTGGGCGATGACGACACGCCCGCGCGACGCCTGCGCGACTCTCCAAAGAACGTACTCGTACGAAAGACCGTGGAAACCGTAGCGCTGCAGCACGGGGTCCATTCCACGCGGAAGGGGAAGCCGTCTGGCGACAGCCGGCATCCGCCGGTGAAAGGCCGTATCGAAACACAGAATCTGAGGAACGCCGGGAAAGTGGCCCTGCATCGCGTACACCGCATCGAGTTCCACGCGCAGGTGGAGCGGTTCGAGCGCAACCAATTCTTCGATCCCTCGCAGGACCTCCGGCGTCGCAAGGACCGGCTCGACGTGATTGGGCCCGCCGAAGACGATGCGGTGCCCCACCGCCGAAATATCTGCTCCGCGTTCTCTTACGACGCGGAGCACGCGCTCGAGCGCGATGGTGGCGTTCCATTCCGCCGCTCCTGCGTCGTCGACGAGCACGATCTCCGGCGTTGCGACGCGCAGATGACCCGGCGGCTGTCCGAAACCGCTCGCCTCGCCGCTCAGCGTGGGTGAGAAGGCATCGCCGGCCACGGCGTATAGCGCAAATTTGAGCGACGAGGAGCCGCCATCCAGCGCCAGAACACGCATGCGTCTTAGTCCGAACCCGGATTCCAGCGCCAGTCGCGAATCTCCGGCATGTCTTCGCCATAGCGCTCGATATAGAGCCTGTGCTCGACGAGTTTGTCGCGAATCAATTGCTTGACGCGCGCCGCGCGATTGTGCAGCCGCGGAACGCGATCGATCGCGTCGCCGGCCAAGTGAAAGCGGTCGAGGTCGTTGCGCACCGTCATGTCGAACGGCGTCGTCGTCGTGCCTTCCTCCTTGTACCCACGGACGTGGAGGTTACCATGATTGGTTCTACGGTACGTCAGCCGGTGCACGAGCGCCGGATATCCGTGGAACGCAAAGACGATTGGTACGTCGGCCGTGAACATCGAATCGAAGTCCCGGTCGGGGAGGCCGTGCGGATGCTCGCTCTGTGGTTGCAACGCCATCAAGTCGACGACGTTTACGACGCGCACGCGTAGATCGGGGAGGTGCGCTCGCAGGAGATCGACTGCAGCCAGCGTTTCGAGCGTCGGCACGTCGCCGGCGCAGGCCATCACGACGTCGGGTTCCGCGCCTTGATCGTTACCGGCCCACTCCCAGATACCGGCGCCCACCGTGCAATGCCGGATCGCCGCATCGATATCGAGCCATTGCCATTCGGGCTGTTTCCCGGCGACGATGACGTTGACGTAGTTACGGCTGCGCAGGCAATGATCGGCAACCGACAACAGGGTGTTCGCGTCGGGCGGGAGGTAGACGCGCACGACATCCGCTTTTTTGTTGACGACGTGGTCGATGAAGCCTGGATCCTGGTGGCTAAAGCCGTTGTGATCCTGGCGCCACACGTGCGAGGTAAGAAGGTAGTTGAGCGAGGCTATCGGACGCCTCCACGGGATCTGCCGCGTGGTCTTCAGCCACTTCGCATGCTGGTTGAACATCGAATCGACGATGTGGATGAACGCTTCGTAACATGAGAACAGTCCGTGCCGGCCCGTGAGCAAGTACCCTTCCAGCCACCCTTGGCAGAGATGTTCACTCAAGACTTCCATCACCCGGCCGTCGGGCGCAATGTGGTCGTCGATCGGGACGATCTGCGCCGTCGAACAGCGGTCGGTCACTTCGAAGAGCGCGTCCAGACGGTTGGACGCCGTCTCGTCGGGTCCCATAACGCGGAAGCGTCCCGGATTCGCCTTCACGATATCGCGTAGGAACGCGCCCAGCGCGCGCGTCGCCTCGGCTTTGATCGTCCCCGCCGACGCCACGCCGACGGCGTACTCGCGGAAATCCGGCATCTCCAGATCGCGCAACAGCAACCCGCCGTTGGCGTGCGGGTTCGCTCCCATGCGCCGCCTCCCACGCGGCGCGAGAGAGGCCAGCTCCTCGTTGAGGCGGCCGCCGGCATCGAAAAGTTCCTGCGGCCGGTAACTCTTCATCCACTCCTCGAGCAGACGTAGATGCGCGGGCTTCGTGCGAACTTCCGCAATCGGAACCTGATGCGCGCGAAAGGTTCCTTCGATGGGAAGGCCGTCGACTTCTTTCGGACCGGTCCATCCTTTGGGCGTTCGCAAGACGACCATCGGCCAGCGCGGGCGTTCGCGAAAACCGTTAGCGCGCGCATCCGATTGAATGCGGCGAATATCCGCGATCGCGCATTCGAGCGTTCCGGCCATCGCTTGGTGCACGAGCTGCGGGTCGTCTCCTTCAACGACATACGGGACGTAACCGTACCCCGCGAAGAGCGCGATCAACTCCTCGTTTGGGATCCGCGCCAGAACCGTCGGCCCGGCGATCTTATAGCCGTTGAGGTGCAGCACCGGAAGCACTGCGCCGTCACGCACGGGATTTAGGAACTTGTTGGAGTGCCAGCTGGTGGCGAGTGCGCCGGTCTCAGCCTCGCCGTCACCGACGACACAGCACGCAATCAAGTCCGGATTGTCGAACGCGGCACCGAACGCGTGCGCGAGCGAGTAACCGAGCTCGCCGCCTTCGTGAATCGAGCCGGGCGTCTCCGGCGAGGCATGACTCGGCACGCCGCCCGGAAACGAAAACTGTTTGAAGAGGCGGCGCAGCCCTTCGGTATTCTGAGGAACGCTTGCGTAGAATTCGCTATACGTGCCCTCGAGATACGTGTTGGCTACGACGGCGGGACCGCCGTGCCCCGGGCCGGCGATGAAGATCGCGTTGAGGTCGTACTTGACGATCAGGCGGTTGAGATGGGCGTAGATAAAATTCAGGCCGGGCGTTGTGCCCCAATGGCCCAACAGGCGCGGCTTGATATGTTCGGGCCGCAGCGGCTCCGCGAGCAGCGGGTTCTCCATCAGATAGATCTGCCCGACGGAGAGGTAGTTCGCCGCGCGCCAATACGCGTCGATGCGGCGCAATTCGTCCGCCGATAAAGCGGCTGCTTGCGAAGGCGATGCGGCACTCTGCATGCATCCAGCATACCATATAGGGACGGCGGCGGCGATAGAGTCACGCTCCGCAAGCACGCGGTTTTCCACGCGGATTCGCCACCACAAGAGAAACGCGTTCAGGATCGAAAAAACGATCGCAATCTTCACGGCACCGAAGACGAGCGGCACGAGCGTGATCTCTGCCGCCACGATAACGTAGTTCGGATGGCGCACGTAGCGGTATGGGCCTCGCCGTACGAGTGGAGCGCCCGGTAGAGTAACGATCCGCGTCGTCCAAAACGGACCGAGACTTGCGAGTACCCACAGCCGCGCGCCTTGAAGTGCAGCGACGATCGCCAGAAGCGCGAGATTCGGCCGTGCGCCCGGCGAAACGAAAACGGCCAGCGAGATCAGCCACGCACCGTGAAGCACGAGGAAGAACGGGTACTGCGCCGCACCGGCTTGGTGGCCGCCGCGCGCGAGCAGGCGACGCGTGTTCCGTGCTGAGTAGACCAACTCGGCGAGCCGCTGCACGGCGAGTACTCCGAGTACCCAATACAGCGTCAGCGAGCGGGCTCCAAGAGAAGAAACGCCGCAGTGAACCCAGGCCCCAGAGCCGTCATTAGTGTGCTCCGCGCTGCCGGAAGCGTTTCGAAGGCACGTTCGAGCACGAACATGACCGTCGCCGCGGACATATTGCCGTACTCGCGCAGAACCGCGCGTGAGTGCAACAGATCGCCGCTGCCGATCCCGAACGCGGTTTCGAGTGCGTCGAGGACCTTTGCGCCGCCGGGATGACACAGGTACTCGCTGAGTTCGTCGGCGCGGCGTTCGTTTCGGCCGAGAAAATCGTCCAGCGCGCTCTTGAACCGCGTCGTGACGAGCGCCGGAATATCGCGCGAGAAGATCGCTCGCATCCCGTCGGCCTTTACGTCCCAGCCCATGATACCCAGACTCTTCGGCCACGTATACTCGCCGGAGGCGCCGATCTCCGGGCCGTCCCCGTTGCACGAGAGTATGGCCGCCGCAGCGCCGTCCCCGAAGAGCGCGGTTGCGACGACGTTGCTCTTCGAGAGGTCGTCGCGGCGAAACGAAAGCGTACAGAGTTCGACCACCAAGAAGAGCACGTTCGCACCGGGATCCATCGCGGCCAAAGTTGCGGCGCGCGCCAAGCCGATGACGCCGCCCGCACACCCGAGCCCGAATATCGGCAGGCGCCGGATCGTCCGTTTTAATTTCATGCGTTCGGCAAGTAAGGCGTCGAGACTGGGCGTCGCGATCCCGGTCGTCGATACGACCACGACGGCGTCGATATCGTCAGGGCTCAACGCCGCGCGGTCGAGCGCGATCGTCGTCGCACGTTCCAAGAGGTCGAGCGCGGCTTCCAGGTACGCGCGATTGCGGTCCGGCCAATCGTGATCTCGCGCATACCACTCGATGGGCACGCAGGAATAGCGAGTTTGGATGCCAGCGTTGAGAAAGACCGGCATGAGCCGTTCGATATGGCCGGCGCGCACGGCAAAGGCGCGCCGAAAGCGCTCGGAAACCTCCCGCTGGTCCAAGACGTATCGCGGTACGGCCGTAGCGACGGCCCCCAGGCGCGGTCGAGTCATCAGATCCGCTCCGGTTCGTCCGCCGGCTCGGGCATCCCCGCGTGCCATGCACGTGCCGGTTTTGCGCTCCCGGCGGTTGAACGACGCCTTTTGGGGATACAAGGTAGGGCAAGGTAACCGCACACCGCAAAGGGGTACTCAGCATCATGCGCATCTCCTCGATCCTCGGCCTCACCGCGCTGGCCCTACTTTTCAGCAGTCAGGCAGCTCTCGCCACGCCGCCTCCCGGAACGCGGCTCAGCGGAACCATTCAACAGACGGTCGACACCGCGCACGCCTACGTCGGCGAGAAGGTCCAGCTCACGAGCGTCACGTCGCCGGGCGCTAACGTCCACGGCGCGACGATGTACGGCCGCGTCACCAGCGTCGTGCGTGCCGGCCAAGGCCGCGCCGCGCGTCTGCGTATAACCATGGACCGCCTGACGCTCCCGAGCGGCGAGAGCTACGCCGTTACCGGCGTCGTCACGGGGATGACGGCCAACACGAAGAGCAACGCTCTCAAGGAAGCTGCCGGTGCGGTCGGCGGAATGATCGTCGGCAACATGCTCGGCAAGATGGTCTTTCACACGGGCGGTGGAGGGCTCGTGGGAGCTGCCAGCGGTTTTCTTCTGGCAAAGAACAATCGCGAAAACATGACGGTACCCGCAGGATCGACCGTCAACGTCCTCCTTTCAACGGCGCGACGCCAGGCAAGCCGCCCGTAGCCGGCGCGCGAGCGCGGCCTCTTCCAGGACTTTCGCCGGAGTGCCCCGGAATACGGTGCTTCGATGTTCGCACCGATCTCGGTCGAGGTGCTGCCGCGCGAGGATGGTTCGTTGCTCGTGCGCTCCGCACTGGAGCTCGGCTCCTACGCGAACGACGTGGGAGGGGTGCTCGCGCAGTGGGCCGAGCGCGTACCGGATCGCGTCTTTCTGGCGGAGCGCTGCGGAGATGGGTGGCGCCGCGTCACCTATGCGGAAACGTTCGCCCGCGTGCGCTCGATCGCGGCGGGGTTGCTTGAGCGTGGGCTAGATCGCGACACCCCGGTTGCGATTCTCTCCGGAAACTCGATCCGGCACGCGCTCCTTACGCTAGCGGGTCATTACGCGGGCGTTCCGATCGCCCCGATCTCGCCGGCTTACTCGACGCAGTTTCGCGATCTCTCGCGGCTGAAGCTCGTGTTGGATGCACTCGGTCCAGCGTTCGTTTTTGCAGAGGATCGCGACCGTTACGCAGACGCGCTCGCGCTGGTCGACGCACGGCACGTGCTCGCGCTGGATGAGATCGAAGCAACGCCGCCAAGTCCCGGCGTCGAAGTACGCCACGCGCGCATACAGCCGGACGATTGCGCGAAGATTCTCTTCACCTCCGGCTCGACCGGCGAACCCAAGGGTGTCGTGACGACGCATCGCATGCTCTGTTCCAATCAACGCAGCCTCGCGCAGCTCTGGCCGTTCCTCACGGAACACAGACCCGTCTTGGTCGATTGGCTGCCGTGGCATCACACGTTCGGCGGCAGTCACAACTTCAACATTGCACTTTTCAACGGCGGCACGATCTACATCGACGATGGGCGTCCCGTCCCGCAGCTGCTTGCTCGTACCGTACGCAATCTCACCGAAATTGCGCCGACGCTCTACTTCAACGTGCCGCGCGGCTACGCGCTCTTGGCGGAGGCGATGCGCGACGACGAGCCGCTGCGCCGTTCGTTCTTCTCTTCGCTACGCCTGCTCGCAAACGCGGCGGCCGCGTTGCCGCGCCCGACGTGGGAGGCTTTACGGGCGTTCGCCGGAGAGACGCGGCGCGAGATCCCGTTCGTGGGGGAGTGGGGTGCGACCGAAACCTCGCCGATGGTAACGGCGGTGTACTTCCCGACCGACGACTCGGCCAACATCGGGCTGCCGGGCCCAGGTACGGAGGTGCTGCTCGTGCCATACCAAGACAAGTTGGAGGCGCGCGTGCGCGGTCCGCTGGTAACGCCGGGCTACTGGAGGCGCGAGGACCTCACGGCGAAAGCCTTCGACGCAGAGGGTTTCTACCGCATCGGCGACGCGCTGCGCTTCGCGAATCCCGACCAACCGGCTCGCGGGC
>JAJXWN010000092.1 GCA_021781595.1 bacterium
CGCTCGGGCTACCACATCACCGGGCGCACCATCGACGTCTATCCCGGTAACCGCATCGTCATCAACAAAGCCGTGCTGTGGCTCGGGGCGGCCGCCGTCTTCTTTCTGCCGCGTATCGTCATACCGCTGCGGCAAGTCATAGGGCCGCGCCAGAGGCCCTCGTTCTTCCCAGAGATCGGCTATAACTCGTACCAGGGATGGTACGTCCGCACCAAGATCGGCTTCGGTAAGGACCAGTACTACTACGGCTACTACAAGGTGGAGTACTACTCTAAGGAGGGCCTGAACCTCGGGTACGTTGCGTTCCTGCAGCGCAAGGACGGCAAACGCCAGACCAGTATCGACTACGAGGAGCAGCAGGACAAGCGCATCGGCCGGACGACCAACACGATCAACGTCCAAGACTTAGAAAACTTCTCTCGAACGGTGCGCGGCAACTTCTCGTTTGCGTACAACGATAATTTCGGCGCCCTAACGAGTCTGCCGGCCACCGAGACCATCGGTGCCTCGATCGTGCATGCGGGGGCGCGCGCTTCGCAGACCTACCAGTATTCGCGGAACTCCACCGGCTCGCAGCAAGTCAACGACAGCTTCGGCTTCTCCGACCAGCGCCAGATTACCGCGAATCTGCAGCAGAGCTCGACCTTCTCGTACTCGCGCAGCCAGTCGAGTTACGGCGGGTTCTTCAGCTCCAACTCGTCGGGACATATCGACACGCTCACCCACTGGAGTACCAAGGGCGCCGATTATCAGCTGATTTTCGACAAGACGTTCGCGAACCAGCCGTACGGCATCAACAAGCTGCCCGAGCTGCAGATTCACCCGTATAACTTTCTTCCGCATTTCGTGTTCCCGATTACAACGCAGTTCACGCTAGGGCAATACAATGAGCCGAGCAATTCTTTCACGACCACGCGCGCCGATCTCGGTTTCGTCTTCGGTCCCGCGCTCTATAAGATCGGCGGAAGCGACTTTCAGTCGACCGTGAACGTCGACCAGTTCGCCTACGGAACCGGAGACCTGAAAGCCGCGATCCGCCAGAACATGAGCCTCTCGACGCCGATCGGCAATCACGTGCTGAACGCGATAACCTACAACGAAAGCAACTACAACGGTCCGGCGTCGGTGCCGTTCCAGTTCCTGGACCAGCAGCCGACTCAGAACTACAAAGGCGCGCAAGATATCTTGCGCTTCTATAACGGCGACTACTACAACCTGACGCTGGGCTTCGCAACGAACTTCAACAGGATTGCCCAGCCCGTCTCCTACCAACTCGCGCTGCGGCCCTCGTATCAATCCTACGTGCTGCTCGGCGGCGCGTTCTCGCCAGGCTCCGGGCTCGGCTTCTCCAGCACCAACGTGCAGTTCTCGACGCCCTTCGGACGCGGAGCCCAACTTCAGTTCGCCGGAGACGTGGATTGGAAGAACAAGGGCCGCATCGAAAACAAGACCATCTACTACAATCGCATCATCGGCGACTGTTACGAGATCCGCGTGCAGTACAACCAGGCTTCGCGCCAGATCAACGTCTCGCTCGAGGTGCTGGCCTTCCCGTCGCATACGGCGAATTTCGGCATCAACACGCAAGGGCCGATCATCCCGACCGGGAGCCTGAACTTCGGCGGACCCTAGGAGGCTGTCGGCAGCGGAGCGCGATCCACTTCTACTGCCTGCTGTTGCGCCCACACTTGAAGGTCACGTTGAAACCACGCTTTTCGAACGGTCCCGAATCGGTCCTGGACTTGAGATAGACTGCACGATCTTTGTAGAGCCCCAGAAAAAGGTCGTCACCGCCGCTCAGGAAATGCACGATGTTGTGTGAGTCGATCGAATAGCGTCCGGGTGCGTACGGCTTGTGAGCATCGCCGAGTGCGTACGTTCCGTTGGGATGGAACAGGATGTTCTGAAACCAGTTGACTTGCACGCCGTACGCGAGACAGGTCCACTGGCCGGAGAGTGCGGGCGCGGCGGCTGCGGGCGTGTTGGCGAAGAGGCTCGAGGCCACGATCCCAAGCAGCATCGCGAAGCGAAGGTAGGATTTCATGCTGGATCTCCTTGTGGAAAGTTGGGATCATCCTACAGAACCAGGCGTCCGATTTCCGTCCGGCGGGCGGCACGGAGCCCGGCGCGCGATCCACAGACCTTCGCGACAGACTCTAACGAGTTGTGGCCGGTTTAGGCCGCGTCGCAGGGCGGGTGCCCGCACGGGCACGCATCTGATTCGATGTCGCTTTCGACCGCGTTCCTGCAGTCGTCGCTGCAGTATTGAATGTCGCCGACGGCGGCCATAATCACGCAGTTGCAGAGTTCGTGCCCGCAGGCGACCGTTTCAAACATAAAGGCTCACATTCACGGGTTGTTGGCGATCTCGCCGATCGAGATCTGGGCGCTCGCATAGGGTGCCTGGGTGGCGTTCTGCCCCACGAACTGCTGCTGGTCGAAGATCTGCGTGGTATTGATCGACCAGACGAACGACTGATCGGTCGCTCCGCCGATGCCGAAGGCGTCCAGTGGATTGCCGGAGATATCGGTCGTAAAGAAATTGACGTACCACGTGGTCTGAGCGGCGGTTGTCGGCTGCGGCTGGGGCGTCGCCGCGGCCGGCGAAGGTGACGGTGAGGCGGATGCGCTCGCGCTCGCTGTTGCGGCCGGGGACGGCGACGGGGTAACCGAGATGCCGTAGAACAGCGTTCGGTCGAACGTAATGGAGAACTCGTTGCCCAGCCCGTTGCTATTCGGAAAAAACGTCAGCTGCTGCGGCGTGTAGAAGAGCCGGTAGGGAACGATCGCGACCGCACCGCCGGGGCCGGTTTGATGGATGTACTGATAGAGGACCGGCTGTGCCACGCTGTTGCCGCTCCCTCCGACCACCAGAGCAAAGGAGTAGTTCTGATAATTGGTTTGGTACCCGTTGGCATAAGGTTCTCCGCCGGTCCCGCTCGTATTAAACATGATGACGTACCGAACGTTCGCAAAATCCATTTGACCCTGCGTCTGGAACTTGACCTGCATGGAACCCGCAGCGAGTCCGCCGCCGCTCCCGCCAGGCGAGGTTCGATTCGGCGTGACCTGGCGCCCGCACGCCGCCAGCGCGAGCGCCATGGTGAATAGGACGAGACCCAATCTACGAATCATGTATACCTCGGAGCGCGCGCTCGATTTCGGCATCGCCGTCTCGAGCGCGGTGGCCCTTGCGCTGGCATTTCCCAAGGCCGGTCAGGCCTGGCTCGCACCGGTCGGAGCGGCGGGCCTGTTCTGGCTCTGGCAGCGCCTCTCCTGGAAACGAGCCTTCTTCGCCGGCTGGCTCTCGGGAACGGTCTTCTTCGCCGCCACGTTTTGGTGGATATCGTTCACGATCGGCAGTTTCATCGGCGGTTTCGCAGTCGCCGTACCGGTCGTCGTCGCGCTGATCGAGGGTCTCGCCTTCGCGCTGGCCGCTGCGAGCAGCGCCGTCGCCGCCCGTCTCGCCCCGCCCGCACTCGCGCCGCTGGCCGCGGCCGCTGCCTTCACGGTCTTCGAGTGGCTGCGCTCGATCGGGCCGCTCGGCGTGCCGTTCGAGCAGCTCGGTTACACGCAAGCCGATACGCCGCTACGCGTCTTCGCTGCCTATGCCGGCACCTACGGCGTGACGTTCGTCATCTGTGCAATCGGCGCGTATGCCGCGAGTGCGATCGCCCGCCGGCGCTACCGCAGCGCCGCGGTCGTCTTTGGCGCGATAGCCCTCGCCTGGGCGCTCTGCTGGGCGGCCTGGCCCGCCCGAGCGGCGGCACCGCCGGCGATGCGAGTTGCCGCCGTGCAAGGCAACATCGCCCAGTCCCTCAAGATGAAACCCGGAGCCCTCCAACTGGCTATCCGACGCTACACCGCGCTCACGCGCACGGTCGCCCCATTTCACCCACAACTGGTCGTGTGGCCCGAGACGGTCATCGTCACCGCGCTCAACTACGATCCAACTTTGATCGCACGATTCGCGGGCATCGCGCGGCGCCTCCGCACGACGCTGGTCGTCGGGAGCTGGGATTACCATGCGAACGGATACTACAACGCCCTCTACGTGTTCAGCCCGCTCGGCAGGCTCGCCGGCATCTACGACAAGCGCCAGCTCGTGCCGTTTGCCGAGTCGTTTCCCGGCAAAGCGTGGCTGCACTGGCTTCCTGAGACGTCGTTCATCAGCAATTTTCAGCCGGGCACTGCCGACTCCGTCTACCCGACCGCCGCACTCTCGTTTGCGCCGTTGATCTGCTGGGAGTCGGCGTTTGCCGATCTCGCGCACAGCCAACTCCGCAATGGAGCGCAGCTGTTGGTCGTCGCCACCGACGATGCGTGGTTCGGAACGACCTCCGGCCCGTACCAGCACGCGCAGATCGCGCAGCTGCGCGCGGTCGAGAGCGGAACCTGGGTCGTGCGTGCGGCCGCGACCGGTATCAGCGGCATCATCGCACCCAATGGGCGATGGACGGCGCGGTCGCAGCTCGACCACCGGGCAGTCGTGCTCGGAATGGTCGGCAGGCCGCCGGGCTCCTTCTTCGCTCGCATCGGACCGCGTCCGGTCGCGCTGACGCTGCTCGCCCTCTATCTCGTCCTGGTTCTGGGTACGCCGTTCGTGCGGCGCCTGCGGAACGTCAACCGTGAATATTAAAAGGCGCGTGCGGCCGGTGGCGATCGCCGCCGGCATCGCCTTCGCAGCATTCCTCGCAGTCGGCTTCATTCTGGCCGGCCGCGAGCCCGTGCCCGACGCTCCCAATTCGCAGCCGATCGTCCTCAAAGGTGGGCACGTCTCGAACCACCGCATCGACACGCAGTCGTGGAGCTTCGATTACAAGCGGGCGGAACAATCACCCAACGGATCGGTAGCCACGATCACGGGCATTCACAACGGCATACTCTTTCGCAAAGGTAAACCGTATCTGCGCATATCGGCGCAGGAAGTCTCGATCAACACGGCTTCCTTGGATTTTACGGCCATCGGCGACGTGCACGTCGAATCGGCCAACGCAAAAGGGAACGGCGCGCGATCGTTCGATACCGATCTGGTCGAGTGGGACGACGGGCTAAAGCACCTCGCGATGCCGCACCCAAGCATCGTTCGCACGCGCGGCCAGGTTCTCAAGGTGGATTCCATCACCGTTGACTTCAAGAAAGGACTCGTCACGCTCGAAGGCGTGCACGGCGGCATCCACCTCTCACGGTGACGGGCCCTTCTCGCGCTCCGTTTCGGCACGCTTCTTCTTTGCCTCGGCGACCAGGCTCTTCACCTTTTGCCCGCCCTTATGACCAATCTGCTCGTAGAACCCCGTACCGTACTTGTCCTTGACGACCCGACCGCCTTTACGCCCGATCGATTCGTAGAACTCTGCACCGTGGCGCTCTCGAGTCACCTGGCCGCCTTTACGCCCGATCTCTTCGTAGAACGTCGAGCCGTAACGGTCCCGGACGGTATCGCCGCCTTTTTTCCCGGCATCGCGAACGGACATATCGCCCGACCCGTTATCCGGCCCGTCCTTAGGCTTTGCCATAGTGGGCTCCTAGGTCGGCTTGCGCTTTAACTTCTGCCCGCCTTTTTGGCCGATCACCTCGTAAAAGGACGGGCCGTACTTTTCTTTGGTCGCCTCCCCGCCCTTACGGCCTATGGCCTCGTAGAACTCCGTGCCATATTTGGCCTTGACGCGCTCGCCCCCGCGCTTGCCCGCCTCTTGCACGGTCATCCCACCGCCGGAATGGCGCACCTGCACCTCGTCTTGAATCGCCATGTGGTTTCGCACCTCGATAGAGAATATGTCTAGGACCCGATTCCCCATACGACCGCTTGCTAAACGGCGGGGCAGACAGGACTATCCAAGCGTGATCTCGACGCACCTCAAACCGATGGCCCGTACCAGCGCGACGGTGCGCGGCTCCTTCGTCCCGGCACTCTTGGCAGCGGCCGTTCTTCTCGGCGCGTCCGGTCCGATCTCGATTCGCGTCAACCTCAATCGCAGCTCGTACGATCTGCTCGGCGGCCTCGCCATCACGATCTCCGTAGACAATCGCACCAGCGGACCGTTACTCGCGCGCTTTCCGACCTCGAACCTCTACGATATCCAAGTGCTCTCACGGAAGACCGTCGTGTGGGACTACGCTGCAGCCAACCACGCGGTGGTGATCGCCCATACGCGGGAGATCGCACCCCATCTCACGACACTCGGCACCTATGTCTGGAACGAAACCGTCGGCGGCCGGAGCGTTGCACCCGGGGTCTATACGCTGCGCGTACGACTGCTCGACGAACGGTACGCAGCAAGCGAACGGGTCGTCGTAAGGTTCGCTCCGCCGCTTCCGATCGCGGCTCTGAGTCATTTCGCCGGTAAGGACCAAGTAACGACCGCGGGCTCGGTCGTCGCAAAAGGAACCTCGCTGCGCGACGGCAGCGGCTCGATCGCGCTCTCGCGGCGTCTGCCGGCCGCGCCGCAGGATAGGTCCGTCGTGGTTCGCGGCTACGTCGTCCGCCTCCGCAGCGGAGCGCTACTCCTCGAAGTCATGCGATCCGCGCCGTTCGCTCCTATGACGCAAGGTTTACCTCTACAGAACAACGCGGAATAAGAGACTCATTGCAATCGATTAGGAGTGAGATCCATGAATACACCGTTCCACAAACTTCGCTCGCTGGCAGCGACCGGTGCCATGGTCGCAGGTCTCGGCTTCGTCACCGCTGCGACTGCGGCGGCCGCTTCCGCAGGCGAGCCACCCATGCTAGGCGTCGGCTCCGCGTTCTTGGACGCGGGCGGCGGCCCGGGTAGTTTTTCGTCGGTACGCGCTTCCGAGGCGATCGTCGGTCAACGCACCGTGCAGCACGAATTCGTTCGGTTACGCCGAGCGTACGGCGCACGTAACCTTGACCGTTTCGTAAAAATCTACGATTTCGCCGTCAACGACGCGTGGCAGCGCGCCGGCCAGGACAACGTCGGGTTCCCACCGCCGGCTTCGCTTGCGGGCAAGACTCTTGCGCTCGCCCTCGTTAAAGCAGGAACGTCGGGCCAAGACACGTTCTCGTTCGGGCGTATGCTCGGTACGACGCTAACGCCGAGAGTCGCCCATCAGGTAACGCGCGATATAACCGCACGATTCGGAGCCCCAGCGGAGGCCCGTTTCAGCAGAATGGCAGATGCGGCGTTCGTTGACTTCGCGCACACGCTCGGAGACCGCAACCTCCGTTCGGCAGTTCGCGGTACGTCATCGTAAGATCGCTTCGTACACGGCTTTGGTGCGCTCGCGCAAGCGCTCGAGATCGCCGTCGTTCTCGATGACGTAATCGGCGCGCGCGCGCGCCAGGTCCGGATCGATCTGCGCCGCGATGCGCGCACGGATCAGCTCTTCTCCGGCGCGATCGCGCCGAACAACGCGCGCGACGCGCCGCTCCTGCGAAGCCGTAACGACGATGGACTTGTCGACCAAATCGGCGTAGCCCGTCTCGAAAAGCAGCGGAACGACATGAACGATGGGCTGTCCGGGCTTAGCGAACCGCTCGCGCTCGGCGGCGAGGCGCCGTACGTGGGGATGCACGATCTCGTTGAGCCGCGCGAGCGCGCCGGGATCGCGGAAGACGATCTCGGCCAGCGCTGAACGGTCGAGGACGCCTTCGCGCACGACCTGCGGCCACGAATGGGCTATCTGGAGCAGGCCGTCGCTGTTGGGCGCCACGGCTTCGCGCGCAAGGAGGTCCGTATCGATGAGAAAGGCGCCGAACGATTCGAGTAGGCGCGCAACCTCGCTCTTCCCCGAACCGATCCCCCCCGTGAGCCCTATGCGTACGCCCATCGCCGTGCGGCACTCTCGTGCCTGCCGAGAACCGCTACTCGGAGAGCGCTTCCACGGCGGACGGCGGCATCGTCCCCAGCGGAACGTCTTCGTCGACGACGTACTTCTCGATCTCTTCGAGCGGAATGTCGGCCACATGCTGGATCGACGCGGTGATGCGGCGCGTCGACTGGTTGATGGTCAACAAGGTAACCTCGACCTCTTGGCCGGGGCTGAACTGCGCGCCCGGATCGAACTCGCCCTTCGGGATCATCGCGAGCACGCCCGGCACGATCTCCACCAGCAGATAGTTTGGCGTAACCTTGACGACCTGCGCCGTCATTCTGTTGGTCTCGTAGAGATTGTGCGCGTGCTCGTCCCAGGGATCGGGCAGCGCGTGTTTCAGCGAAAGGCTTACTTTCTTGGCATCCGGGTCGAACTTCATGATCTCTACGTTGACGACGTCGCCGATCTTCACTGCCTCGGAGGGATGCTTGATGCGTGCGTAGCTGAGCTCGCTGTTGTGAATCAAACCATCGATGCCGC
>JAJXWN010000093.1 GCA_021781595.1 bacterium
AGAGCCTGCCCCGAGCATTGCACCCTATTACGACCCGGCGATCAAGTTGGTTCCCTACGACATCGCCAAGGCGAACCGGATCTTGGACGCGGCAGGCTGGAAGCGCGGACGCGACGGCATCCGCGCCAAGAACGGCGTTCGCTTGGTGCTGGATTTCGCGACGAGTTCCGGTACGCCTGACGTTGACGAAGAGATCGAGTTGATTCGGCAGTCCTGGAAGAAGATCGGCGTCGGCATAAACGTGCGCCATTACCCGGCGAGCCTGCTCTTTGCGCCGTATGCGGAGGGCGGAATCGTCTACAAAGGCAAGTGGGACGTCGTTGGCTTCCAGTGGTTCATCGATCCGATCGGTGACTTCTCGTCCGAGTACGCCTGCAATCAGATCCCGCCCAACGGCCAGAACGACCTGCACTGGTGCAATGCCAAGGCCGACGCGGCGATGCGCGCCCTCTACACGCACTACGATCAGGCCAAACGCAATGAGGACGATGCGATCGTGATGGAGCAGCTCGACCGCGACGTGCCGACGATCGTCACGTCGGGCACCGAAAACATCTACGTCTTCAACCGCGATCTGCGAAACTTCCACCCGAACCAAGTCACCCCGTTCGACAACATGATGGACGTAGATATCTGAGGCTGCGATGAAGCGGCGGCGCAGCAGTAGGCGAGCAGCCCGCACCCGAGGAGCGGGCCGCAGCGGAGCAGCGCCCAAAACGCGTTAGGCGCGAACAGACCGGTGGCGCGCTGCTCCGCGTGCCAGATCGAAGCGAGGGGCGTGCCATGCGCGATCGGCGGTAGCGCGCGCATCGCGTCGGGCCAGATCGGCGCCGGATGGGCTTGCGCGTACGTGCCCGCCAGCGCCAGCAGTACCAGGACGCCGAGGGGCGCCGCCAACGCCGCGGAGCGAACGCCGCGGCGCAGCGCCGCGTACGCGAGCAGTGCCCCTACGGCGAGCAAGAACGTTTGCAACACGCCGTCCGGCCTCTGCGCGAGGCCGAGCCAGTCGACGGCGACCAGGAGCGCACCGGCAGCGGCGATCGGCCAGCGGCGCGCGCCGGCGCGCACGACTGCGTAGATCGCGGCGAAGTACGCGACGGTGAGATCTTGTTCGTGAAAGAACGGTACGACGAACGGCATCAGCGCGCAGGTAATCGCGATCGCACCGGCGCCGCGCTCCTTGCGCAAGACGAGCGCCGCCCACGCGAAGACGGCCGCCGCGCCGGCCAGCAACGCGACGAACGTTGCAACTTCGTGGCTGGCGCCGAAGCCCGACGCGATGGCGTACGGCGTCGTTTGGATGGTCGATCCGGCTTCCGCCGCGCCCTGTGCTCCGAGCAGCCGCTGGTACGCCCACAGCGTTCGAAAGCCGCCGCCAGCTGCGGCCGCCAGCAATTCGAACGCGACGAACGCCGCGGCGAAGACCGGCCACGACCGCAGCCGGCGGAGGCTCGCAAGCAGCACCAGTGCGACGTTCGGCTGCAGCGCGGCGAAGACGGTTGCGATTCCGGCGGCGAGCGCGTTGCGTTCGAGCCAGGCGAGCGCGAGCAACGCGCTCGCGAACGCCGGCAGCACGACCTGCCCGAGTGCGATGCCGCTCGTGACCGGTCCGAACGCCAGTGCGGCGAGGAGTAGCGTGCCGAAAGCGAGCGGGGTCACGCGCATCTCGAGCAATCGCAGCGTGACGAGGACGACGACGGCGAGCGAGGCTCCGAGCACGGCGCCCCATACGGCGACCGCGCTTGCGAACGGCAGGCGCGCGAGCAAGCCCCAAAGCGGCAGAGTCGCCGGCGGGCCGACGAACGGCAGCACTTCGTAGCGATGCGCATCGACGCCGGGGATCCTGCGCTCGGCGTTCCAGATTGCGACGCCGTACGGGTTGCCGCCGTGCGACCAGGTCCGCCCCGCTGCGTAGTACGCTTCGAAATCCCGCATCGCCGGCCCGGGCGTGGAATGCGGGCGCGCGAAGAGCAGAGCGCACGCTACTGCGACGGCCGCAAGCGCGAAGCGCGCGGCCCTCATTGCGCGATCGGATGGCCCGCTACGGGGACGTGCGTCAGCAGCATCCCGGCGAACAGGAACGCCGCAAGCCCGAAATAGAGCGCCGTTACGCCGATGCGCTGCCCGATCGGGATGTCGTAGTAGCGCGGATCCAGCCGGCCTTTCCACGCGGCCCAGACTTGCGGCAAGCTCAGCAGCACGAGGATCCAGATCAGCGGGTTAAAGATGCGAAAGACGAAGATCGCGACGAGGAAGAGCGCGAGCCCCGCGATCCAGATGCGCGGCGAGATCGATCCGACCACACGCCCGCCGTCCAGCGGCATGACCGGCGCGAGGTTGAAGAGATTTAGGAAGAAACCCAGATACGCGGCCGCGAGCCAAAACGGTTGGCCGGTTTGGAAGCCGATCCACGCGCAGACGGCGGAGGCGACGGTTCCCGTCAAAGGCCCCGCGAAGGCGATCAGCGATTCGTGAAACGCCGAGGCCGGCCGGCCGCGCATATTTACGAGCGCGCCCATCCCGGGGATGAAGAACGGGAGGCTGCTCGGTACGCCGTAGTAGCGCATCGCAAACCAATGGCCGAACTCGTGGACGGCGATCAAGAGCAGGAAGATCAATCCGAACGTCCAGCCGAAGAAGAGCGCGTAAAACCAGAGCGATAACAAGAAGGAGCCGGCAAACCAAAAAACCTTGAGCCCGATGACGAACCATTTCAGGTTGAGCAGCAAGAACAGCAGTGCCTTGAACTTCGCAAAGAGCGCCGCCGCCGCCGCCGCGATGGCGCCGAGGCCCTTTTTCTTGCTCTTGCGCCCAGGGGGTAGGACCGCCGGCTGCTGCGCTTGCGCATCCTCCGGTGCCGGCCGTTCGGCGCTCCAGGAACTCGTGTACGGATTGGGCGGTACACGTGCGGGCAGGATCGGGCGTTGCTGGTCGTCCACGAGGGCTTCTTACCCGCCGCCGTCGCCGGCGGCCTGCGCACAGGCCGCGCCTATCGCGGGGCGAAGTCTCGGCGGCATACCGCATTCGGGGGACGGTCGTCTATCATGGAATTCCGCGAGCCTATCGAGCGCCTGATTCGCGATCCGCGCGAGTTTACGAAAGACGTGCGTTTCCCGGAGCCGTCGCAGATCCGCCTGTACGACGAGACGCTGCGCGACGGCGAGCAGATGCCGGGCATCTGCTACACGCCCGAACAGAAGTACGAGATCGCCAAGCACCTGGCCGATATCGGCGTGCACGTCATGAGCGTCGGGTTCCCGGCCGCCTCGCCGGGAGATCGCAAGACGCTGCAACTCGTGATGCAGGGGAAGCGCCGCGGCGAACTCGGCGATGTCGAGGTCGTGGTGATGTGCCGTTGCACCCCGGCAGATATCGACATCACGGCCGATACGCTGGAGCAAGCCGGCATCTCGCCGTCGGAGGTGACGTTCTTCGTCTTCACCAGCGGAAGCGACTTGCACCTGAAATACAAGATTGGCAGGACGCTGCTGAAGAGGGAGGGGCGCGACGAGAGCGAGTGGCTCGACCTGCCGCTGGAGTTCTACCGCAACGCCAACGTCAAACTGCAATGCGAGGCCATCCGCTACGCGAAGGCGCGCGGCGCGACGCGCGTCGAGTTCGGCGGTGAGGACGGTAGCCGGGGCGACGTCGACTACTTCATCGCGTGCTTCAAAGCCGGGCTGGAAGCCGGCGGCGACCGCCCGTCGTGGCCCGATACCGTCGGGTGCTTGACTCCCGAGGCCACGCGCTGGTACTGCTCGCGGATCGTCGGTGCGATGCCTGAGGGGTTGCCGATGGTCTGTCATTTTCACAACGATTACGGCCTCGGAACGATCAATGCGATTACGGCCGTCACCTGCGGCTTTAAGGTCGTCTCGGTGACGGCCAACGGTTACGGCGAGCGGGCCGGCAACGTCAAGCTGCACGAGTTCGTGACCGCGCTCAACGTGCTCTACGGCGTCGAGATTCCCGGCTTCAAGTACCATAAGCTCCGCGAGCTGGCGCGTTTCATGGAACGGCTCAGCGGCGTCCCGCTTCAGCCGCACGAACCGATCGTCGGCAGCCGGGTCTTCACCCACGAGTCGGGCATTCACACGCACGCGATGCTGATCGACCGGCGGATGTACGAAGCGGTCCCGGCTCGGCTAGTCGGTGCGGAGATGTCGTGGGTCTTCGGCAAACACTCGGGCGTCGCGCTCGTCGAGGAGACGCTCAAGCGGCACGGGGCGAGCCTCGCGCAACGCGGCGTCGAGGTGACGGACGAGCTCGCGCACCGCGTGACCGAAGAAGTCAAACGCTTGCGCGAAGAACGTGCCGCCGCGGGCATCAGCCGGCAGACGATCGATCTCTACGAAGCGGCCGCGAGTAAGCTCGCGGTCTCCGAAACCGAGGTGGTGGAGATCGCCGCCGCGCTCGGCAGTCTCCGGAAACCAGCCGTAGCGACGTAGCTTACGCCGGCTCGTCCGCGAGAGCACCCATGCGAAAGGCTGCCACGAACGCCTTGAAAACGGTGCGGTAATCGTCGTGCACGAAGCGTACCGAGCGGCTGCCGGTGCGTTCGAACGAAGGGATGACTTCGATGTGATCGGCCTGTTCGACGCGCGCCAGGTCGATCTCGAGAGCGATCGGCGCTTCGAAGACGAACGGGCGCGCCGCAGCGGCGTTGCGCACTGCGCCGGCCGCGCCCGCGCGGATCGCCTCTTGCGCGGCCTGCGGCGAGAGCGAGTCGGCGGCATAGTTACCGATGCTCTCTTTGACGACGACGCCCGTGACCCACGGCATCTGTTCGCGGACCTCCGCGATGGTTGCCGAATCACCCGTAACGAGCAGTACCGGGACCCCATGGTAACCGGCGAGTGCGGCGTTCAGCGTCGCTTCGCCGCAACGCACCCCGTTGACGCGCACACCGTATACGACCGAAGGGGTGTAGGTATGGCACAGCGTGGCGTCTGCCGTGCCGATCGCGGCGTGGTAACCGGTGAAGAAGACGCCTGCGAAGGTGCGGTCCAAGCCCTGCACCATCGAGAAGGGTTTACGATTGCCGAAGATGACGCGCAGATCGTCGGGGAGTTGGTCGAAGACCAGGTTGCGCATCGGCCCGTGCGAGTCGTTGACGAGCACCTCCGAGGCGCCTGCGGCGCGAGCACCTTCGATCGCCGCTCGGACTTCGCCCGTCATGTAGCGCCGATAGACGGAGTACTCCGGGGTGTAGTTGCGGGCGTCGACCTGCTCCCAGCTGCAGACGCCGGCGGTGCCTTCCATATCGCACGAAACGTAGATCTTCATGGCGACACGTTGGCCGCGCCGCCGAGGCGGAACGCGGCGACGAAGGCGCGGAAGATCGTCCCGTAATCGTCGTGCACGAAACGCACGCTACGCCCGCCCGTGCGTTCGAACCCGGGCATCAGCTCGATGAAGTCGGCGCCCTCGGCTCGCGCCGTTTCGAGCGAGAGCGTTATCGGAGGCGCAAACGTGAACGGCTTGGCTTCGCCGATGCGCCGCATCGCTTCGCGCGCGCCGGCCCGGATCGCAGCCTGGGCTGCGTTCGGCGTGAGCGAATCGGCGGCGTAATGCCCGATGCCCTCCTTGACGACGACGCCGGTGACCCAGGGCAAGTGCTGCGCGACGTCGTCGACCACGACCCGGTCGCCCGTTATCAGGAGGACCGGGACGCCGTAATAGCCGGCCATCGCGGCATTGAGCAGCGCCTCACTGCAGGGGACGCCGTTCACGCGAACCTCGTAGAGCGTTTCGGCCGTGTAGGTATGTGCGAGGACGCCGTCGCGGTCGCCGACTTTCGCGTGGTAACCGGTGAAGAAAACGCCCGCGAGGCCCGGCTGCAGGCCCTGCGCCATCGAAAACGGCTTGCGCGAGCCCGAGATCATGCGCACGCCGGGGGGGAGCTCGTCCCACAACAGGTTGCGCATATCTGAATGGGAATCGTTGATCGCGATCGTCGTCGCGCCGCCTTCGCGCGCGCCGTCGATCGCGGCGCGAACCTCCTGGCTCATATAACGGCGGTAGACCGGGTATTCGTGGGGATTTTTCGGGTCGCACTGTCTCCAGCTGCAGACGCCGGCGGTGCCTTCCATATCGCACGAGATGTAGACGTGCATCTTCGTTACTGCCCCGGCGCCAGTGCCGAGTCGGCTTGGCTCAAGCCCTCTTTGGCTGCGGCGTTGTGTGGGTTCGCGGCGAGCGCACGCTTGTAATACGGCACGGCCTGCGCGTATTGGCCGGAGGCTAGGTACATATCTCCCATCTGCGTGAGCGCGACGTCGTCCTTGGGGTTGCGGGCGATGCGCGCTTGCAGCTGCTGAACCTGCAAGCGCACGGCAGGGGGCGGGCCCCCTTCGACGCTGACGCTGTTCCCCCGGTTCGCCGGGAGATTGGCCCGTGGGGGCGGCGTGCCGTTCGCGGAGCCGAAGACCGAGCCGCTCGTGCCGAAGCCCAAGCGCACCAGGTAAGCCATGATTCCGAGGAAGACGATGGCGATGCCGAGCAGGATCGGAAGGTAGGTGCGGGGCGGTAAACCACGCGATGGAGAAACGTTCACAAGAACCGTTTGGACGCGCGGCGAAAAACTCTTCGTGCTGCCGAGCGAAACCGACCTGCAACTGCTCTTTGCGGAGTTGAACAACTACTTTTTCAACGGAGAAGCGCCCGCATGCCGGATACGGTACAATGCGCGCTTCTCCAATTCGGCCGGGCGGATCACCTACGGGGTGCGCCCGTTGCTCATCGAGCTCTCGCCGAAGCACCTCCGCGAGCACCCCGAGGCATTGCGTGAGACCCTCCTGCACGAGATGATCCACGCCTGGCTCTACGATCGTAAGCGCGATACCGGGCACGGCCGGGCGTTCAAGAAGAAGATGCGCGAGTGCGGCTTGACCTCGGTCTATCACGATCTGGGTAGCGCCAAACCGTTCAACGAGAGCACCAAGCGGTACATTCTGCGCTGCGAGAAGTGCGCCATGGAGATCTTGCGCAAGCGCCGGCCGGCCCAGCCGACGAGTTGCGGCCGCTGCGCCAAGCGCGGCTACGACCCGCGCTTCCCGCTCACGATCTACGAGATCGTCGAGACCCGTGAAGCCGGCAGCACGGCGGAATCCGCCGCACTCCGCGGGCGCTGACGGCTCAGCAGGGGGAGCAAACGGCCGCCGGTGCGACTTAAATCCAGGCTGAAACCATCCGCGGGGAGCGAAGATAGCGTTGCTATGACGACGAGCAACATCACCACCAACGGGGCCGGCCGCAAGCGCGTCGAGTCAGACTCGATGGGGAAGATCGACGTTCCCGCAGAGAAGTACTACGGCGCGCAGTCGGCGCGTTCGCTCATCCATTTCGAGATCGGCGACGGCGAGTGGCCGCGCGACGTGATGCCCCGCCAAGTCATCAAGGCGATGGGCGTTCTCAAGAAGGCCTGCGCCCTCGTCAATAACGATCTCGGCAAGCTCGACAAAGAGAGGACCGGCCTGATCGTCCGGGCCGCGGACGAAGTCGTCGCGGGCAAGCTCGACGCGCACTTTCCGCTGCGCGTATGGCAGACCGGTTCGGGCACGCAGACCAACATGAACGTCAACGAAGTCATTTCGAACCGCGCGATCGAGATGGCCGGTGGCGAGATGGGATCGAAGAAGCCGGTCCATCCGAACGATCACGTGAACATGTCGCAGTCGTCGAACGACACGTTCCCGACGGCGATGCACGTGGCGGCCGCCGAAGCGATGGTCGAGTTGTTGCCCGCCGTCCAAAAGTTGCGCGATGCGCTCGACAAGAAGGCCGCCCAGTGGGCGCACCTCGTAAAGGTCGGCCGTACGCACCTGCAGGACGCGACGCCCCTGACGCTCGGCCAAGAGTTCTCCGGCTACGTCGCCCAGCTCGACCGGGCGATGACGGCCTGCAAGGAAGCGCTCGAGCATCTCTACGATCTCGCCATCGGCGGCACCGCCGTCGGCACGGGCTTGAACGCGCATCCGGAGTTCGGCGAGCGCACGGCCGCCCGGATCGCCGAGTTGACGGGCTTACCTTTCCGCTCGCACCCGAACAAGTTCGCAGCGCTCGCCTCGCACGACGATTTCGTCTTCGCGTCGGGAGCGCTCAAGACGCTTGCGGCGGCCCTGATGAAGATCGCCAACGATATCCGGTGGCTGGCCTCGGGTCCGCG
>JAJXWN010000094.1 GCA_021781595.1 bacterium
GCGGGTGCTCGCGATCCCTGCTAAGAAGGCACGGCAGAAACCGGCCACCTACCTTGAAGCCCAGGACGTCCGTTTGATCATCAACATGCCGGACCGGCACACGCACGACGGGTGGCGCGACTACACGCTACTGCTATTCCTCTACAACTGCGGCGCACGCGTCAGCGAAGTTGCTGGCCTGCGGTGGGATGACCTACAGTTGGTAGCACCGCGACAGGTACGGCTGCGCGGCAAAGGCAAGAAGGAACGGCTGCTGCCTCTGTGGCCGGAGACGGCCAATGCGCTGCATCGGCTTCGCGGCATGACGCATAGCGCTGACCAGCAATGCGTATTCGCCAACCGGCACGGCCAGCCCATGACGCGCGACGGTATCGCCTACGTGCTTGCTAAGCACGCAGCCGCGGCTGCCCAAGCCAACCCGGCGCTGCAACGGAAGCGTATCACGCCGCACGTCCTGCGACATAGCTGCGCCGTAGCACTCCTGCAGTCCGGGACCGACGTCACCGTCATTCGTGATTACCTCGGCCATGCCAGCGTCGCTACCACGGGGCGTTACATCACAACCAACCTGCAAATGAAGCGCGATGCCATGCAGGCGTTCTGGAAGAAGGCCGGCATCGAACCGGCGAGTGCCAGGGCATGGAAGCCCAAGGAGGGCCTACTCGCGTTCTTGCACTCCCTCTGAGTAATCGAATCTTATGCGAAGATTGCGACCGCGATTTACCGCGCGTAGCTTGGCACCAGCCTGCGCTACTCCGCATAAAACGGCACTCGGGATAATGCGCCTTATGTGGAGCTCCACATAAGGCGCATGTACGGCGCAAGTTCGTCGATCTGCACGAGGCCAACGGGTCGGCGATTGCCGCAGAGATGCTCGATCAGATCGGTGCGCTCTATGCCATCGAAAAAGCGATTCGCGGGCAACCTCCAGATGAGCGTTGCGTTGTACGCCAGGAGCGCAGTCGCCCGCTGCTCGATGCGCTACACGCTTGGCTGCAGCAGACGCTCGTAACGCTCTCGCGCAAATCGGCGCTTGCCAAAGCAATTTTTTATGCGCTGCATCGTTGGGAGGCACTGTGCCGCTTTTGCGACCACGGACGCATCGAGATCGACAACAACGCTGCCGAACGCGCGTTGCGCTGCGTCGCGCTGGGACGCAAGAACTTCCTGTTCGCAGGCAGCGATGCTGGCGGTGATCGCGCGGCGGCGCTCTACAGTCTGCTCGGTAGTGCGAAACTCAACGGCTTCAATCTCGAAGCGTTTCTACGCGAGGTGCTCACACGCATCGCCGATCACCCGATCAACCGCATCGCCGAGTTGCTGCCGTGGAATTTGCAGCCGACGCGCGGCCACGCGCTCGCGGCTGCCGACCTCACGCCCCCACTGTCGGCGAGGAGCTGAACGACCCGCCGCAACGCACTCGCCCGCTCGATGTCAAGACGGCCACTAAACTACGCTTACGTAAATCCGCCGCACGGCCGGATTATTTTCGCACCATCTGGCGAATGCGGGCTACGATGTTGCGGTAGGCAATGTGACACCGGCAAGCGCGAAGCATGCCGCGTAGCCTTGCTGGAAAAGCACTTGTTCGTTGCAATACACGGCGCGGGGATAATAGGAACCCATTGCTGCGGCGGCACACATCCCAGCGCTGGTTTGTTGTGCTGGTGGAACCGGGACGCCGGGGCTCACCGTGACTTCGCACCCGGCGGAGATCGCCTGCTGGATCGATTGCGTAAACGATGCGGCCGGTAGCATGTTGCGGAGCAGGAGAAGTTTCGCAACGGTCAGCGAGCCTGCCGTCAGCCAGGTTATCGAAGCAGGCAACTCGGCTGGCCGTACTGCTTCCGGGGAGATGACATATGTGTAGGAACCGCTGGGATCCAGCGTGGTCTGAAAATCAGCAGCACATGCAACGACGGGAAACGGACTGGCGTTATCGTTATTGCAGAGCGACCAGTAGCGAAGCTGGACTGGAGAACTGCCGAAGGCCGGTACCGCAATGGTCGATCCATTGAAGGTGTTTGGGAAGACCGGCGCTTTGCCGCGGATCACCACCGCGACACCTGGTTGAAAGGTTGCCACGGCCGCTAGGTAGCTATTCCCGGGATTTGGAAACAAACTCAACCCTTGACGTTGCGCTGCAAAAAAGTATATCTGCCGCGGCGCTGGAGCCACGATGGCTGGTGCCATTACTGAGCGAGCACAGGACGTGATGGTCAACGCAAGCAGCGCGAGGGCCAGCCGAGCCATGTAAGGTTGGGAGCGTGTGCCTGTCACGATGCAGTCCATATCGCGACGTCGCTCATCCGCTCGGGCAAGCAGCAGCTGCACATACCGGCAGGAGCGTTTGCGTACCGCTAGGCCCGACGAGTGTCAACGTGGGCAGAGACGCGCCTCCCATGCAATTCTGCCCCTTATTCGGCACATACACGCGATAGATGATCCAGGCTAGCAGACTGCTCGGCAGGTGAATGGTGTTGCCTATGGCGACACCTTGCGGGCCTTGCTCGGCAGTCACGCTATAGTTCGTTCCCGTACCGGTCGATGCGCCTGGTTGGAATGGGTTGGAACTACCGGGGTCGGGTGCAATCGCATCGTCATTGATCCAAGCATAGACGTTGCCCGGCGCCGTATAGGTCGTCAAAGAGATAAAGCGCGCCATTGGAAAGCTGCCGTGTATCACAACGCTGGAATACAACGCCGTGTTGATGGGCATCGTCCAGTAATTTGCATTAGTGTCGGGGGCGGCTACGTTGAGAGGCCGACCGCCAATGGTCTTGAGGGGCCATGCACAACTTGGCCCTTGCGCATTCGCTACCTGCGTGCCGGCCAGCCAGAGCCCGACTGCCGCCCCGAGCCAAAGGCTACCTACGGCGAAGCGCAACAAAAATGTGCGGTCAATCTTGCGCTGCACGGTCCTCCCCCTGCACGTCAGCACGTGCGTGGTGCCCGCAACGCTGCTCCAATGCTGCCGCAGCACCCCGCTGCCATCGTATCATCCGAGCCAAACTCCTGTCCAGCAGGCGAATCGCGCGCCGGCCTCGCCCTTGCTCGGCGGCAACGAGTTGCTGCAGGTGGAGTTCGAGAACGCCCTCGGCGCGCGAGATGATTTTCGAAGAAGGCCGCGCTACGGCGCTAGCCGTTCGGTGACCGTGATAGCACCGACCGGAAAGACCCACTAACAAGCGCAACGCCTTATTTGACGGGCTTTTTTCGACATTGGCAGTTGTGTAACCCCTTGACACGGATGGTCGTCCGACGAGGGGCCGACCGCAGGCGGAACGAGGCGGTTACGCGGGACCGCCGGAGAGTCCGCTTTCTGCGGCGCGCTCTTCGCGCTCCGGAAGGAGCGCCCTCGACGCGAACCGTAGTAACGAAAATAGTGACGTAAGTCCCCGTATCGCTCCCTGTGGAGGGGATCGTCCATGCGTATTTCGGCCGCGATGTTGCTTTCGCTGACCCTGTTTTTCGATGCGCCGCCGGCGCTCGCTCAGGGGGGCACGCTCGCTGCGTCTACGACGGTGGCCTACACCGGGCAGCCGATCACGTTCGTCGTCACGCTACCGAGCGCGATCGCAACCGTCACCGGCGTACTGGCATTCGGCGACGGCGCCACCGCCGCGGTCTCCGGGCCGGCAACGCTCACGCATGCGTACGCGCTGCCGGGGATCTATTCGGTGACGCTGACCGGCTTCGGAGGCACTCAGCTCGCGCAGACGACGGTCCGCATCCAGGGGCGCACCGCACTGGTTCCCACCGGTGCGATCTACTCGGTTACGCCGACCCTTTCGCCGGTGCTCGCCGGTTCGAACGTAGCGCTCGTGGTGACCTACGCGCTCGCCGTCCCCGATGCTGTTTTCGCACCGAACGCGCCGCGACTCGAGTTTCTCGTCGATCTGCTCGATTCCAACGGGCGGCTCTTGCGCCGCAGCGATCCCTACGCGCTCGCGCCGGCTCCCGTGGCGGGAACGCAGATCGCGCGCATTCCGTACAGCGTCCCCGTCGACGCTGCAGGCGCATATAGCGTACGCGTCTACCTTCGCGCGCCGTCAGGAGGAACGATCGCGCTCGCACAACCGATTCCGCTGGTGGTCGTCGGTGGCCCCGATCCGGCTCCGCAAACCAAGAACGTGCTCCACGCAAACGGTGCGCTCGAGATCGGTCCGCAGACCGGATCGAGCGGCGGCACGTTCAACGCGGGGATGACTACCGCGTTGTTGTGGCCGAGCGCGTCGCTCGCGCTGAGCGGTCTCTACGACCCGGTCTCGCGCCGCAGCGATCCGGTGCTGACGTATCGCAGCGGAGCCGTCCAAAACCCACAATCGCCGGATGCGCCGAGTGCCGGCAGCAACGGTACGTTCGCTTTGGATTCCGCCGGCTTCTGGGGTACTCTCGGGCGCACGCAATCCTCGCTGCCGGCAGAGATGGGCGGCGGCGACCAGATCCGCGGCGTCGATGCCACGGCGCAGGACGGTCCGTTTACGTATCACGCAGCCTACGGTGCCACGCAGCTCGCTAGCGCATTGACCGGCGAATCGTACGCCGGCATCTTCGAGGTCGGCCGCTCGCTGGGCAGTGGCGGCATGCTGCGCATGACGGCATTCTCCTCGACGGATCGAGTAGCGGGATACGTACCCGGAACGCCGGGCTCGCAGCCGCAAGCCTCGCAAACGTTTGCGTTTGAGTACACGCAGAAGTTGATTCGCGATATCAGCGTGCTTGCCGGCGGTGCCGTAGATGCATCGCGCGCCGAAACGGGGCCCCCCGTGACGGAGAATGACGCGGCCGACACGCTCCGGATGAATTACGCAAACGGGCCGACGACCGGGTCGATCGAATACGATAACGCCGGTGCGGGCATGGCGCTCGGCGGAGCGCCCGGCGCGCTGACCGATCGTTCGAGTTTCGCGGCGCAGATGCAAGCGCAACTCTCGAGCGCGACGACGCTTGCGTTCGGCTGGAATCGCAACGATGCTCGTTCGGCGCTGTCGCGATCGACCGATGCCTTTGCGACCATGAGCGTCAGCTCCGTAACCTTGCCGGCCGTCACGCTAACGCTGCGGCGCGACGAACAACTTGCGACCGGGGTGTCCATGAGTGACGACCAGCTCGCCCTCGGTATTACGAAGAGCGCCGAAAAGTGGAGTTTTTCGTTCAACGGAACGCTCAGCGCACTCCACGACCTTATCGGCACGTCGAGCAGTATGACGCGGACCGGTTCGTTGCAGTATATGCGTCAGGCTGGATCGCACACGCTCAGCATCGGCCTCAACGCAACGGACGTAGGCGGCGCAGCCGGCGCCGCGCAGACCGGCGGGACCGTCGCGTATGGCTTTCCGTTCGCAACGGCGCCGAAAGGACGCGGGTTCGAACTAGAACTGGAAGGCGACGATTCGAATACCCGGTCGCCGGTTACTTGGGAACTCGACCGCACGCTCAGCGCCATTCTTTCCTACCACCTCAACGCGCATGCTGCAGTCGGCTTACGAGAGGATATCGGCCGGCATGACTGTGCGATACCCTCGCTTTCAAATTCCGCGTCCGTATTGCGTTTGCGGATAGATATGCAGATCTGAGATGCGACATATCGGCATCGTCGTCGCGCTTGCACTCTGCATGGGGGTTCCGGCGCTTGCACAGAGCGCCTCGGCCAGGCTTGTCGCATCGCCGCAAACGGTATACGCCGGATCGCCCATCACGCTCACGTTCTCGCTCCCGGCGGCGGCGGCGAAATCATCGCGAATCGGGTCGGGGAGCGCTATCTCGATTCGGTTCGGCGACGGCAGCGCGGGAACCATCGTGCTTGCTCCGAACCTCAATGGGTTCTCGGGAGCAACGACGCACGCGTACGCGGCGGCGGGCACCTACACGGTCATCGCGTCCGCGGGCGCCGAGACGTTTGCGGGTGCCGTGCTCTCCGCCAGCGCGACCGTCGCGATCCAGGCGCGTCCGGTACCGGCGGCCAGCGCCGCGCCGGGGCCCGTGGCGCGTGTGGGATTGCTGGGCGTCGCGCTCACGTGGCCTGACGGCGCGTATCACCTGCATCTTTCGGCCGGCACGACGGTGCCGCAGCCGGTCGCACGCGTACGTATCAGCGCGCCGGGCACGGTCGTAGCGCAATGGTCGCTCGACGGCGCGCCGACACAAACCGTCCAAGTGAGCGCGGCCGAAGGCAGAACGCTCGTGAGCTTCGAATACGCGGGCCCGCTGCCGGGCCACGGTTCGCATGCGGTCTCGCTCCGGATCCTCTCGCCCGTGCAGGGCGGGCTCTCTCGCGTGCCGCCGGTGCCTCCCATCGGCTATGATTTCACGATAGGGACGTTCGCAACGCCCTCGCCGACCGGAACGGAATACGCATCGCTGCGCTTTCAAGGTTTTATCGTATCGAACGTTCGGTATACGAAAGGCGGTCCGACCTATAGCGGTACCGGACGGGCGCACGTCGGCAACGTGAATTTCAGTGTGTCGTTTGAGGACGTTACCGTCGTGCCGGATGCGGCCCTCACGCAACTTCTTCGCACGTCCGTAGGCGACGTAACCGCCGGTA
Organism: bacterium; assembly: GCA_021781595.1. Lineage (GTDB taxonomy): Bacteria > Vulcanimicrobiota > Vulcanimicrobiia > Vulcanimicrobiales > Vulcanimicrobiaceae > JAJYFL01. The sequence goes on from JAJXWN010000094.1 coordinate 6,551, forward strand.
CCGCGGCAAACGAGGGGTCGGGAACGAACGTGAGTAGGCTTCACACGGTGTTGCCGGGGAAGCATGCCCCCGGGCCGTGTGCGAGCAGTGCCTATAGCCGTGCGTATTTCACCGGGCCGGGGTCCGGTGCGTCCTTTAGCGACCAGATCGGCGCGTTCGGACGCTTCGGCTACACTTTTTCACTTATGGGCGTCATGCTCGAGCCGGTAGGGACGCCGTCGATCGCGCTCTTGTGTTGGGCGCCCGCCGGCGTTGAGAATGCAGCCTCGGGGGGAGCAAGCGATGGCTTCAACACCGATGTCGCTTCGGTTGCGCGCCAGCTGTTGCTCGAACTCGACAACATCGGCATCGATGAAGACGGCAATTTCGATGCAGACATTCCCGGCGATACCGTCGGTAACTACCGGCTCGGGTACACGCCGTTTACCGCCGAGCCTACGAAAGCGCAGACGCTGCAGCTACGTTTCGGAGCAACCGACGGTGAGCCGCACGCCGCCTTCAACGACACCCCGGCGGAGGGACCGATCCTTCAACAAATCGCACCCGCTACGACCAAGGCAACGGCCACGATCTGCAACTGGGAACCTGGAGGCGTGCTCGCATCGATCTCGATCGGTTCCGGCCAGGCTCTGTACGTCGGCGCGCCGCGAGGCTTCCTGCTTACCATCGCGCAAAGCGTCCTGGCGGTGCAAAATTCCGCGTTCCTCGGGGGAACGATGAGCGGATCGTTTGCGACGGGCCAGCAAGTTCCGCAGCTTCCCGGCAAGGTCGTCGGAATCGGCGCGGGGGCGATACAGCCGGCAGCGAGCACGGCATACACCTCGGCTGTGAGGTCGGCTGCGGCGTTTAATTCGTCCCAGCGGTTCTCGAGCCGCGCCCACTTCAACACGGTGCCGCCCCGGTCGGCCGACATGTTGCGTGGCGGGCTCGCCGGGACGTCAAATCCAACCGGTCAGTTCAGCGGCTCTTTCACGGATGCCGGCGACCTCGTAGCGAGCGCGACGCAGGTCGCGCAGTACACGAGCGTGCGTTACGTGATCGACGCGGATCACGCCTCGCTCTACGTGCCGGGCGGACAGAATGCGTATCCTTCGTCGTTCGAATTCACGATCATGATGGCCCAGCTCGCGCTCAGCCCGTTGTGGGGCGTCATCCCAACGCTTGACTACAGCCAACCCTCCGGCGAGATCATTGGGAACGTCAGCCGCCTTCAGTCCGGTTATATCGAGCAGATTCAGAGCCAGGTGCAGCAGGTAAGCGGCGTCAGCAAGAGCATCGGCGGCTACTCGAACGGCAACTTACAGAAAATTTTCAACGGCCCGGCGAGCCCCGTAGAAACGCAGCCCGCATTCCCATTCCCAGGCCTGTTCGTCGATCGCGGCCACGTTACGACGCCGTACGGCGGTAGCGCGGCGAGTTTCGATACCTCGACGCGCGGCCAGGGCTGGGGGTTCGCATTTACGGACGACGGCGGCAACAGCGGCGCGTTCTCACTACAGGGTAACGTTCGATCGACTTATGGCGCATTTGCGCTCGACATGCAACTCTACAATGTCGAATTGGTCGACGAC
>JAJXWN010000095.1 GCA_021781595.1 bacterium
ACTGGAGCGTCAGGGTCTGTCCGACGACCAGCTGAAGGCGATCTTTCGCAACATGCTCCTTCAGCGGCAGCTCGACAACCGTGGGTTCCAGCTCAACCGCCAAGGCAAGGTTCCGTTCGCGCTCGGGAGCGAAGGCCACGAGGCGCTTCAATCGGGCGCAGCCATGGCCTTCGAGCGCGGCAAAGACCTTTTGGCTCCCTACTACCGCGATCTTGGACTTGCGCTAGGCATCGGCTTGACGCCATACGAGATCATGCTCTCGATCTTCGCGCGCGCCGCCGACCACAACGGCGGGCGCCAGTTCCCAAACCATTATTCCTCGAAAAAGGCCGGGCTGATCTCCTTCTCGTCGATTCTGGCCGCCCACATCCCGCATGCGGCCGGCGCGGCCTTCGCGATGCAGTACCGTAAGGAGTCCGGCCGAGCGGTGCTGGTCACCTGCGGCGACGGCACGACCAGCGAAGGCGAATGGCACGAGTCAATGAACTTCGCGGCGGTCCACAAGTTGCCGCTGGTCATGCTGGTCGAGAACAATCTCTGGGCGATATCGACCCCGCTGAGCCGGCAGATGGGGCAGCCGGACATCTATAAGCGGGCCGAAGGGTACGGCATCCCCGGCGAGCAGTTCGACGGCTTCGACCCGATTGCGAGCTACGGTGCGGTGAAACGCGCACTCGACCGCGCACGCGGCGGCGGCGGACCGACGCTGCTCGAAGGCGTCTGCTACCGCTTCCTCGCGCACTCTACCGACGACAACGATATGACCTACCGCACGCGCGACGAGGTAACCGCGCACCGCAAGGACGATCCGCTGCCGCGCTTCGAGCGCGTATTGCTCGAATTGGGCATCGCCGGCGCGCCGGAGATCGACCGAATGCGCAAAGAGGTGCTGCGCGAAACGAACGAAGCCACCGACCGCGCGGAAGCGATGCCGTTTCCGGCCGCCTCGGAACTCTACACCAACCTCTACGAAGGAGCCTGGGAACCATGGCAGTAAGCGCGTCGTCCAAGGTGATGAACAACGTCGAGACCGTCCGCGAGACGTTGCACGAGGCCATGAAGAACGACGATCGAACCGTGATTCTCGGCGAGGACGTCGGCGACCGCGGTAACGTCTTTCTCATCACCAAGGACTTCGTCAAAGAGTTTGGACCGGAGCGCGTGATCGACACGCCGATCGCCGAGGCTTCGATCGTAGGGATCGCAGTCGGCATGGCTATGGAGGGTCTACGGCCGATCGCCGAAATCCAGTTCGCGGATTTCATCTACCCCGCGTTCAACCAAATCGTCGGCGAAGCGGCCAAGACACGCTATCGGAGCAACGGCGAATACACGTGCCCGCTCGTGATACGCACGCCATACGGGGGCGGCGTGCGAGGCGCGCTATCGCACTCGGTCTCGATCGAAGCGCTCTTCTATCACGTTCCGGGCCTGAAGATCGTCGCGCCGGCCTTTCCGGCCGATGTCAAGGGCTTGCTCAATGCCGCGATCGACGATCCCGATCCGGTGCTCTTCCTCGAACATAAGAAAACCTACCGTCTGATCAAGGGCGAGGTGCCTGGCGGGCACTACACGATTCCGCTCGGTAAGGCCGACGTCAAGAAGGCCGGAACGCAGTTGACCGTCGTCTCCTACGGCCTATACGTGCATTGGGCGCTCGAGGCGGCCAACCAACTCGAAACCGAAGGCATCTCGGTCGAGGTGGTCGATCTGCGCTCCATACGACCGATGGACCGCGGAACGATCCTCGACAGCGTCCGCAAGACGCGCAAGCTGCTGATCGTGCATGAGGACAACAAATTCGGTGGCGTCGGCGCCGAGATCTCCGCGATGGTCGCCGAGGAAGCGCTCTTCGATCTGGACGCACCGATTCGCCGTCACTGCGCGCCCGACGTCCCGGCGATGGGCTACGCGCTCCCGCTCGAGGAAGAGTACATGAGCTCGCCTGCCGAGATGGCCGAGGCGATGCGAGAGATGGTGAGGTTCTAAGATCGTGGCGACTACCATTACGATGCCGCAGCTCGGCGAGACCGTTACCGAAGGTACGGTCGAGCGATGGCTGAAAAAGCCGGGCGATGCTATCGACAAGTACGAAGCGTTCGTCGAGGTCTCGACCGACAAGGTCAACTCGGAAGTCCCGTCGCCGGTGACCGGCACGATTCGCGAATTTCTCATCGCGGAGGGCACGACGGTCGCGACCGGCACGCCGATCGCGATCATCGACGAGGTCGCCGTAGCCGGCAAGAGCACAAATGCAGAGCCGGCCGCCGCGAGCGCTCCCGCTCCGGCCTCGACCAACGGCCATTCCGCGGCCACGCCGGCACCGGTACATGCGGGAGCGCCCGAACAGGCGCTGCGCGGCGCGTCGCCTGCCGTGCGGCGCCTGGCACGCGAACACCACATCGACGTTGGCGCAATCCGCGGGACGGGCGCCAACGGCCGCGTGACCGCCGAAGACGTGCTGGCCGCCAGTCGCACGGCTCCCGCGCGTCCGGCGAGCGGAACCAGCACCTACGGTGAGCCCGTTCCCGGCACGCTGATCCCGCTCGCCGGCGCGCGCCGCATCATCGCCGAGCGCATGGTCGAGAGCAAGCACGCCGCCCCGCACGCGTGGTCGATGGTCGAAGCGGATGTCACCAACGCGTGGAAGTGGCGCTCGCGCGAGAAGGATGACTTCGAGCGCGAAACCGGCTACAAGCTCACGCTGCTGCCGTTCTTCATCCGCGCGGTCGTCGAATCTCTCGGCGCGTTCCCGCTAATGAACGCCAGGTTCGCGGCGCCCCCGGCGAGTTCTGGGCAAGCCGGCATCTACGTCGAAAAAGACGTGAATATCGGTATCGCTATCGGGCTTGCGACCAATCTCGTCGTGCCCGTCGTCAAACACGCCGACAAGCTCTCGATCAAAGGCATCGCAATCGCGTCGGGCGAGCTGATCGACAAAGCTCGTAGAAACAAACTTAGCGCCGACGATCTGCAAGGCGGCACGTTTACCGTGAACAACAACGGGGCGAACGGATCGTATGCGTCGGCACCGATCATCAACGCCGGCCAAGCCGGGATCGTCACGATGGAGGCGATCGTCAAGAAACCCATCGTCACCGAGGACGATGCGATCGCAATCCGTCACATGATGAACGTCTGCCTCTCCCTCGACCATCGCGTCGTCGACGGCTACGTTGCCTCGAGGTTCCTCACCGATCTCAAACGCAGGCTCGAAGCGATGGGTCCTGCGGGCGTACTGTAACCCCGGCACCGGCGCAGATCGCATGCAGATTCGTAAGCGGTTTTCGTTCGAGGCGGCGCACGTGCTCCCGTTCCATCCGGGTAAGTGCGCCCGCCCGCACGGGCATTCGTATCGTCTGGAGGTGGGCGTCCGCGGTCCGCTCCGCGACGACGGGCCGGCGCGCGGAATGATCGAAGATTTCGACACTGTCAAGGAACTGGTACGCCGCGAGGCGATCGACGCGCTCGACCACCGGTCGCTCAACGACGTCATCGAGAACCCGACTTGCGAACGCATCGCGCTGTGGATCTGGCAGCGTCTTCTCCCCGTTCTTCCGTCCCTGGACGAGCTCGTGCTTTGGGAGACCGCAACCTCCTGCGCCGTGCTACGAAAGGCCGATCTCCCGTAAGGCCCCGGATGCTGCAACTAACGGAGATTTTCTATAGCATACAAGGTGAAGGCGCCTACACGGGTACGCCCGCCGTCTTCGTGCGCCTTGCCGGCTGCAACCTCGCCTGCGATTTCTGCGATACCGATTACGCGCTCGCATTCTTTGCCGGCGTCGACGAGATCGTACTGCGCGTAGCGGAGATCGGCGGCGATTGCCCTGTGGTCGTGCTCACGGGCGGCGAACCGCTCGCGCAGACAGAGACCGCCGCGCTGATCGGGGCGCTGCGCGCCGCCGGCCGCCGCGTGCACGTAGAATCCAACGGGACGATCGCGGCCGAACTGCCCGACGACGTCTGGCTATGCGTTTCGCCGAAAGAGCGCGTCGATGCCGCCATGGCGCGGCGTGCAAACGAGGTCAAGGTGATCGTCGACGGCTGCGTCCCGGCGCAATGGCTGGACCTCTTCAGCGACAAGCCGACCATTCTGCTTCAGCCGGAAGGCAACAAACCACGCAACGTCGCGCTTGCGGTCGAATTTGCCAAGGCGCATCCGCGGCGTTTCAGGGTTTCGTTGCAGACGCATAAATTCATCGGCATACGCTAGCGCGATGATTCTCATAGCCTGCGCGACGGGCAAGGAGCTCGGTTTCTTCAAGCCGCCGGCACACGTCGAGATGCTCGTTACCGGCGTGGGGCCCGTCGAAGCGGCCGCCGCGCTTTCGCGCACGCTCGCGCAGAGCCGTTACGCCTTGGTCGTCGCCGCCGGCATCGCGGGCGCGTTCCCCGGCGCGGCCAATGTCGGTGACGGCGTCGTCGTCTCGGAGGAACTCTTCGAGCTCGGTCTCGAGACCGGCGACCCGATCTGCTTACCCGAAGGGCAACGAGCGATCGAGGCGGCGAGTTCGGATCTCTCGCTGGTCGAGCGTTTGGTCGAACTGGGCTTTGCTTGCGTTCGCGGGGTTACGGTCTCTCGGGTCACCGCCACGAGCGCAACCGCGCGGCGCTTGGCGGCTCGCGGCGCCGGTGTCGAATCGATGGAGGGGTTCGCCGTACTGCGCGCGGCCGAGATAGCCGGCGTCGCAGCCGTCGAACTTCGAGGCATCTCCAACATCGCCGGGGAGCGAGCGGCGAGCGCGTGGAACTTCGACGAAGGCGTCCGCGGCTTGGAACGCATCCTCACAGCCCTGCTCGCCGCGACCGGAGACCGATGACGACGAGAACGCTCTCGCTTGCCTATTCGCCCTGCCCGAACGACACCTATATCTTCGCCGCACTGACCAACGGACTGCTCCCGAACGCGCCGCCCGTGCGCGCGGTCCTCGAGGATGTCGACCGTCTCAACGACGCGGCTCTCGAAGGCAGGTACGAACTCACCAAAGTGAGCTACGGCGCGATCCCGTTCTTGATGGATCGTTACCGCATCCTTCGCTCCGGCGGGGCTCTCGGACGCGGCTGCGGTCCCCTGCTCGTGGCGCGGCCCGGCGTGGGCGACACGCTCGCCGATTTCAAAGAAAAGATCGTCGCCATCCCCGGAGAGAGGACCACGGCGTTCATGCTGCTGCGCCTGGCACTGGGCGTCACGCCGCCATCGATCCCGATGCGCTTCGACACGATCGTCGACGCGGTTGCAGCGGGAGCCGCTGACGCGGGCCTCATCATCCACGAGTCGCGCTTCACTTACGAGAGAGCCGGGCTCGTGCGGATCGCAGATCTCGGCGACTGGTGGGAATCCACCAGCGGCATGCCCGTACCGCTGGGCGCGATTCTCGCGCGTAACGATCTCGACGACGCGCTCGCGCGCCGCGCGAACGACGCGATTGCGCAGAGTCTGCGTTTCGCCCGCGAGAACGAATCGCGCGTTTACGAGTACGTTCGCCGGCACGCCTCCGAGATGGACGATACGGTGATGCGCAAGCACGTCGAGTTGTACGTCAACGCTTTTAGCGATGACGTCGGAGACGACGGCATCGCGGCCGCCGGCGAACTCTTCGGCCGGGCGTACGCGGCCGGCATCATTCCCGACCACAAGGAGCCGAACTTTGTATAGACGTATCGCAGCCGCCCTAGCGCTCTTTGCCTGCGCCTGCCTCGGCGCGCCCGCGGCCGGCGGGCCGCTGCCGCGCGCGAACGTCACGCTCGGCGACGAAGTCTTCCTGCAGTCTGCGTGGCACGATCTTCACGGACGCTGCGTCGGGGTGATCACCAATCAAACCGGCGTAACCTCGCAGATGGTGAGCATCGTCGATGCGATCAAGGCCAACCCGCGCATCTGCATCAAAGCGATCTACTCTCCAGAACACGGTTTCCGCGGCGACCACACCGCCGGTGCGTTCGTCTCCTCGTACGTCGACAAGCGCACGGGCCTTCCGGTCTACAGCCTCTATGGCGCGCAGAAGCGCCCGACGGCCGCGATGCTTCGCGGCGTCGGCGTCCTACTCTTCGACATTCAAGACGTCGGCGACCGGCCGTACACGTTCGTCTCGACGATGGCCTACGCGATGCAGGCGGCCAAGCGTTATCATAAGTCGATTTGGATCCTCGACCGCCCCAACCCGCTGGGCGGCGAGAACGTAGAGGGCCCGGTCCTCGATCCACGCTACAAATCGTTCATCGGACTCTACCCGATCGCGATGGTGCATGGCATGACCGTCGGCGAGCTGGCCGAGATGTTCAACAATGCGTTCGGCATCCACGCGAGGCTGCGCGTGATCCGCATGAGGGGTTGGAAGCGATCGATGCTCTGGCCGGATACGGGGCTGCACTGGGTCCAATCCTCGCCGAACATTCCGGAATGGAGCACCACCGTCGTCTACCCATGCACGGGCCTGCTCGACAACGCCGGCCTGAGCGGCGGCATCGGGACGACCAAGCCGTTCAAATACGCGGGCGCTCCAGGTCTGGATGCTTACCGCCTGGCCGCCGTACTAGACCAACAGGAGCTGCCGGGCGTCTTCTTCCGGCCTGCGTACTGGTCCCCGCTCTTCGGCGCCGCTACCGGCACGCCGTTCGGCGGCGTCCAACTCGTCGTCTACGATCCGCGAACTTTCCGGCCGGTACGCACGGCGGTCGAAATCTTGACGGCCGTGCGCGACATCTCGCCCCAGACGCTGCACGTCGACGCGCGCGGCCTCGACATCGACTGGGGGACCGATACGCTGCGGCTGGGGCTCGAATCGGGCAAATCGGCGGGTGCGATCGAGCGCGAATGGCAACCCGCACTCGAGCGTTTCAAAACACTGCGCGCCAAGTATCTGCTGTACCGCTAGGAGACTGCCGGCCGCAAGGTGCGGCGGTCACTCCAAGTCGCCGCGCCGCGTACGCAGGTAATGGATCTGCCACAGGTGCATGAAGCGCTGCAGCTCCTCCCGGTCTTTGGGGTCGATCTCGACGAAGCCTAAGCCGTATCCAAAGGAGCGGCGCTGCATCTCGAAGACCGCGCCGAGCACCTGCGCGCGCAAACGCATCGGCGTGAATCCGGGCGGCGTAACTTTCACCGTTTCGGGGCGCAGGCCGAATGGGCTCTGCTCGTAGACTTCTTTCTCGACGGTGAGCGATGCCAGAAAATCGGCCGGGAGTTTGAAGTCCAGCAGCAGCTGCGACCCGAGCGGCAGGTCTTCGTCGCAGGATAACTGCAGGCCGCCCGCACTCAAATCCTTGGCACGCGCGCTGCGGCGGCCGGCACGCCCTTCAAGCGTATAGACGATGCCGAACTCGACGGGCATGCGGAAAGCCGAGCGTTTTTGTTCCGCGCTCGGCCCGGCACTCCGGAGGAGGCGATGCTCGGGCCGCTTCTTTTTGCTCCCAAAAAAATGCATGAACTGGCTATGGCGGTTAAGAGGGGCAGGCCTCGCCTCCTGCTCGACCGTACCTGAATCGTTGTGATTGCAGAACGTTTGATCGAGGCGGTCGGAGCCGAAGCGGTCAAGACGGCCCCCGAGGACCTGGCCGTCTACGCATTCGATGCTTATACGCAATCGGAGACGCTGCCCTCCGCCGTCGTATTGCCGGCGTCCACGCGTGACGTGGCCGCGATCGTGAAGATCGCCGCCGCCTGCGGCGAACCGATTGTCGCGCGCGGCGCAGGCACCGGCCTCTGCGGGGCGGCCGTACCGACCGGCGGCGGCATCGTGATGTCGTTTACGCGTATGAATCGCCTGCTCGAAATCGACGTTCGAAACCGCCGGGCGCGCGTTCAGCCAGGGCTGATCAACCTGGAACTCTCCAAGCAGATCGCGTCGACCGGCCTCTTCTACGCGCCCGACCCCGCGTCGCAGAAAAGTTCGACGCTCGGGGGCAATATCGGGACGAACGCGGGCGGCCCGCATTGCCTATCGTACGGCGTCACCGTCAACCACATCCTGGGCCTGGAGGTCGTCGACGAGCGTGGCGAAGTCTTCACCTCGGACGTCGACGATGCAGGGTACGACCTCACCGGAGTGCTCGTGGGGAGCGAAGGCACGCTGGGGATCGTTACGTCGGCTTGGG